>NZ_ATCO01000039.1:0-17530 GCF_000422025.1 Geobacillus sp. WSUCF1
AAAAAGCGGCGCAATATAAAAGGCCTGTGTCAGAGTTTCACAATCGGATTGACAGACATAAAGGCTATCAAATGAAACATTTTTCTGTCGTCACAGAGGATGGCATAAGAGTAGGGATTACTCATGCAAAAATAACGCCTATACAGTATGCAACAGTATTCAAACAAGAAATGACCCCATACACTGCAGACGGCAGAAAAATGTATGAAGAAAAGCATAGAAAAATACGATTGCCAGATAAAATGAGTCTGTTTGATCACGATTCGATATTCATCTACATTTTATCTGAGCATAATGATGGGAAATATAATCTTGAATATTTCTTAAATAGGGTGAATGTATTTCACAGAGATAAAGGAAAATGCAAAATATGTGCTGTATACTTAAGTCCCGGTAACTTCCACTGCCATCATATTGACCCGAGTAAACCTTTAAGTGAGATCAATAAGACCGTTAATCTAGTTAGCTTATGCAACCAATGCCATAGGCTTGTCCATAGCAACCAAGAACCGCCGTTTACAGAACGAAAAATGTTTGACAAACTAACGAAATATAGGAACAAGCTGAAAATATAAAAGTCCTGTTCGCTGGAAGAATTGTAGGTGCTGCTGCCATGTCATCGCGAGGTGATATGGTGGAGAGATAGCCCAAAGGGGCTATCGAAGCTGTCCCGGTGGAACGCCGTGTGCGGGGAAACTCGCACGCACGGTGTGGGGTGGGGGAAAAGCCGGAGATTGCATCAAAGGCTTACCTATCACTATCGCTCGAAATCGCGGAAGCGCTCGTGCGAAGCGGCGCGGTCGATATTATCGTCATCGACTCGGTGGCGGCGCTTGTGCCGAAAGCGGAAATTGAAGGGGAGATGGGCGACGCCCATGTCGGCTTGCAAGCGCGGCTTATGTCCCAGGCGCTTCGCAAGCTGTCTGGCGCCATTAACAAATCGAAAACGATCGCCATCTTCATCAACCAAATTCGCGAAAAAGTCGGCGTCATGTTTGGCAATCCGGAAACGACGCCGGGCGGGCGGGCGCTCAAGTTTTACGCTTCCGTCCGCCTAGAGGTGCGCCGCGCCGAGCAAATTAAGCAAGGCAATGATATGGTCGGCAACAAGACGAAAATTAAAGTCGTCAAAAACAAAGTTGCGCCGCCATTTAAAACGGCTGACGTCGACATTATGTACGGCGAAGGCATTTCCCGCGAAGGGGAAATTCTCGACATGGCGTCCGAATTGGACATCGTGCAAAAAAGCGGTTCGTGGTATTCGTACAAAGACGAGCGGCTTGGCCAAGGGCGGGAAAACGCGAAGCAATTTTTGAAGGAAAACCCGCACATCGCCGATGAGATCGCCCGCGCCATCCGCCAGCATTACGGCATCGACGTTGAAGAGGGAACGAGCGAACCGCAGCAAGACGGGTTCGGATTGCTTGAAGAATAACGGCACAAGGCGTCCTGGCAAGTGGCTGGGGCGCCTTTTTCCATCCGTCCGGCCTGCCAAGGAGAGCGATAAGCCTAAAAAGGACGGCGGGCGGAACGGTCTTGTTCCGTTGTCATCCTCTAGGCGCGTCGGTGTAATATCTTGACAATTCCTATTGCCGCCTTTACAATGAACATGTATATTTGTCCATACGCGCGGCAGGGCCATACGCCCGCCCGCTGCGGCGGACCGCCTTCGTGCGGAAGGCTGCGCGGGTCGATTGTGATGCCAAGCGACTGAGCTAATGGATTGAAAACGGGAATGTCCATCTGCGCCGGTCATGGCGGTGAGAAGAGAGAACGAAAGGAAACCGAACAGCAAGAGGAGGTGAAACGATGGGTTCGATCATCATCTCCGCTTTGCTTGCCTTAGTCATTGGTGCCGTTGTTGGCTTTTTTGTTCGCAAATCGATTGCCGAAGCGAAAATCGGCGGGGCGAAAGCCGCTGCCGAACAGCTGATTGAGGAGGCGAAACGCGAGGCGGACGCCTTGAAAAAAGAGGCGCTTCTCGAAGCGAAAGACGAGATTCATAAACTGCGTACGGAGGCGGAGCGTGATATCCGCGACCGGAGAAGCGAGCTCCAAAAACAAGAAAACCGCCTGATGCAAAAGGAGGAAAATCTCGACCGCAAAGATGAAGCGCTCAACAAACGTGAGGCGTTGCTTGAGGCAAAGGAAGAAGCGTTGAACGAAAGACAACAGCATATTGAACAAATGGAAAGCAAAGTGGAAGCGCTCGTCAAACAACAACAAGCCGAACTTGAACGCATTTCCGGCCTGACGCGCGACGATGCCCGCCAGCTCATTTTAGAGCGCGTTGAGAAAGAGCTGTCGCATGAGATTGCGATGATGATCAAAGAGGCGGAAACGCGGGCGAAAGAGGAGGCAGACAAACGGGCAAAGGCGATTTTGTCGCTTGCCATCCAACGTTGCGCCGCCGACCATGTCGCCGAAACGACGGTTTCCGTCGTCAATTTGCCAAACGACGAAATGAAAGGGCGGATCATCGGGCGCGAAGGGCGGAACATCCGCACGCTCGAGACGTTGACCGGCATCGATTTGATCATCGACGATACGCCGGAAGCGGTCATTTTGTCCGGATTTGACCCGATTCGCCGCGAGACGGCGCGCATCGCGCTCGATAAGCTTGTGCAAGATGGCCGCATCCATCCAGCGCGCATTGAGGAAATGGTCGAAAAGGCGCGCCGCGAAGTGGATGAGCATATCCGCGAAGTCGGCGAACAGACGACGTTTGAAGTCGGTGTTCACGGCTTGCATCCGGATTTGATCAAAATTTTAGGGCGGCTCAAGTTCCGAACGAGCTACGGACAAAACGTGCTGAAACATTCGGTGGAAGTGGCGTTTTTAGCCGGACTGATGGCGGCCGAGCTTGGGGAGGACGAAATGCTGGCGCGCCGGGCCGGCTTGCTTCATGACATTGGCAAAGCGATCGACCACGAAGTGGAAGGAAGCCATGTGGAAATCGGCGTTGAGCTGGCGACGAAGTATAAAGAACATCCGGTCGTCATCAACAGCATCGCTTCCCACCATGGCGATACGGAACCGACGTCGGTCATCGCTGTGCTCGTCGCGGCGGCCGATGCGCTGTCGGCGGCGCGGCCGGGAGCGCGCAGCGAAACGCTGGAAAACTATATCCGTCGTCTAGAGAAGCTTGAAGAAATCGCCGAATCGTACGAAGGCGTGGAAAAATCGTACGCCATTCAAGCTGGACGTGAAGTGCGCATTATGGTCAAACCAGATATGATCGACGATTTGGAAGCGCACCGGCTGGCGCGTGACATCCGCAAACGAATCGAAGAAGAGCTCGATTACCCGGGCCATATTAAAGTGACGGTCATCCGCGAAACGCGGGCGGTCGAATACGCGAAATAAAGTGGCTATTGCCACTTTCTTTTTTTGTGCGTAAAATAGGAGGGTATAGCGATGCGGAGATAGATGCAAGGCGATATGTTTCGTTTAGAAAGGGATCAAGGATGAGAATTTTATTTATCGGCGACGTCGTCGGTTTGCCGGGGCAAAAAATGGTGGAGCACTATTTGCCAAGGCTGAAGGAAAAACATCGGCCGGACGTTGTTGTGATCAACGGCGAAAACGCCGCCGGCGGGAAAGGAATCACCGAACCGATTTACCGGGCGCTTCTCGCTTGGGGGGCTCATGTGATCACGTTGGGCAATCACGCATGGGACAAACGCGATATTTTTGAGTTTATCGATCAGGCGAAGGCGCTGATCCGCCCGGCGAATTACCCGCCCGGCACGCCGGGAAAAGGCATCGTCTTTGTGCCGACCGAGCATGGCGAAGCGGCGGTCATCAATTTGCAAGGGCGAGCGTTTTTGCCGGCGATTGACTGCCCATTTCAAAAGGCGGACGAGCTGATCGCCGCCGCCTCCGCGCGCACGCCGGTCATCATCGTCGATTTCCATGCCGAGGCGACGAGTGAAAAACAGGCGATGGCTGGTACTTAGACGGCCGCGTATCCGCGGTCATCGGCACGCATACACACGTCCAGACGGCCGATAACCGCATTTTGCCAAGAGGGACGGCGTACATTACCGACGTTGGCATGACCGGTCCATACGACGGCATTTTAGGCGTCGATCGAGAGGCGGTGCTGCGCAAATTTTTAACCGGCCTGCCAGTTCGTTTCGACGTCAAGGAAGGACGAAGCCAATTGAATGCCGTCTTTGTTGATGTCGACGAAAAAAGCGGACGGGCGTTTCGAATTGAACGGTTGATCATTAACGATGACCACCCTTATTTTGAATAGTCCATCTTTTAAAAATTTTTTAAAATGTCCTCCTCCCATGCAGGAATAGTTGTCGAAACAGTGAATATAGTTACAATGAAGACCTTTTACCGAAATCATTTTCCAAGGAAACGAGGGAGGAGCTAGGAATGGAAATATTAAAAGTTTCAGCAAAATCGAATCCGAACTCTGTAGCTGGTGCACTTGCCGGGGTGCTGCGCGAGCGCGGCGCAGCGGAAATTCAAGCGATCGGCGCAGGTGCATTGAACCAAGCCGTTAAAGCAGTAGCGATCGCACGAGGGTTTGTCGCACCGAGCGGCATGGACTTGATTTGCATTCCGGCGTTTACGGATATTATCATCGACGGAGAAGAGCGGACAGCGATCAAATTGATTGTCGAACCTCGTTAACTGGATGATCAGACAATGGCGGCTATAACCTGTTGGCGCCTTCGGCTGCGAAGGCAGGCAGGTTATTTTTGCTTTTTCAAGGGGGGAACGGAATGATCTTCGATGCCCATTGCGATGTGTTGATGAAGTTATGGCAAGATCGGTCTCTGTCGTTTTACGACGGAGCTTCGCTTCACGTCACTCTTTCCGGGATGGCGGAAGCAGGGGTGAAAGTGCAATGCTTTGCCATCTACATACCGGAAACGGTGCCGGAGGAAGCCCGGTTCACTGTTGCGCTGGAGATGGTGGACATCTTCTTTGTCCGCATTATCGATGCGTTTCCGTCTGTGAAGTTCGTGCGGACGAGACGGGATATCGCCGCCCTTAAAAAAGAGGAAGTCGGCGCCATGTTGACGCTGGAAGGGTGCGACGCCATCGGCGCCAACCTTGTCAAGCTAAAGACGCTCCTTCGCCTCGGCGTCGCTTCCGTAGGGTTGACATGGAACTTCCCGAACGCTGTCGCTGACGGAGCGTGGGAGAAGCGCGGCGCCGGGCTGACGGCGTTTGGCCGGCAAGTCGTTGCGCTTCTTAATGAAGCAAAACGATGGGTCGATGTGTCCCACTTATCGGAGAAAGCGTTTTGGGATGTCATCGAGATGGCTCGGTTCCCCATCGCTTCCCATTCCAACGTGCATCGTCTATGCCCGCATCCACGCAACTTAACCGACGAGCAGATCAAAGCGTTGATCGAAAAAGACGGCATGATCGGCATTAATTTCGTTCCGTATTTTTTGACGGCGAAGAAAAACGAGGCGATGATCGCTGATGTGCTTCGCCATCTCGACCATATATGCGCGCTCGGGGGGGAAAACAACGTCGGGTTTGGTTCCGACTTCGATGGCATCACGGAGACGGTCGCCGGCCTTGGAACGGTAAGGGAATATGCGCGGCTTGTCAACGAGTTGTACAAGCATTACTCCACCGAGCAAGTATCCCGCTTTTTATTCGGCAACTTCTACGCCCATTTGCCGGAGTGACGAATATCACGGAGTATCGGCTCTGCGTATCCTAGAATAGAAGACAGGGCATCGGCGGCGCCGGCTGAAAAAGGCGTCCAAAATGGTAGTTTCCTTGTCAGAAAAGTGGTACAATAGTAGCGAAAGGCTGGAGTGAATATAAAGGGGTGTAATGCATGATCGAACAGCTGTCATGGAAGGTGGGCGGCCAGCAAGGGGAAGGAATTGAAAGTACAGGGGAAATTTTCTCCACAGCGCTGAACCGCCTCGGATATTACTTATATGGATACCGCCATTTTTCTTCACGCATCAAAGGGGGTCATACGAACAACAAAATTCGCGTCAGCACAAAACCGGTGCGGGCGGTCGCTGATGATTTGGACATCTTGGTGGCGTTCGACCAAGAGACGATCGACTTCAACTTCCACGAGCTGCGTGACGGCGGCATCGTCATGGCGGACGCCAAATTCAATCCGGTGATTCCGGAAGGAAAAGGAGTGGCGCTTTACGCCGTTCCGTTCACCGATATCGCCACACAGCTTGGCAATCCGCTGATGAAAAACATGGTTGCCATCGGCGCGACAAGTGCGGTGCTCGATTTGGACGCCGCCGTGTTCGAAAGTGTTGTTGTGGATACATTTGGGCGCAAAGGGGCGCAAGTCGTTGAGAAAAACATGGAAGCGATTCGCGCTGGAGCGCAATATATGAAAGAGCAGCTCGATGGTTCGACGAAAACGATGAAACTAGCCAAAGCCGACGGCAAACGGCGAATGTTCATGATTGGCAACGATGCCATCGCCTTGGGCGCCATTGCCGGCGGGGCGCGCTTTATGGCCGCCTATCCGATCACCCCAGCTTCGGAGATTATGGAGTATTTGATTAAAAAGCTGCCGGATTTTGGGGGCGCGGTCATCCAGACAGAAGATGAAATCGCCGCCTGTACGATGGCGATCGGCGCCAACTATGCGGGCGTGCGGGCGTTCACCGCTTCGGCCGGACCCGGGTTGTCGCTTATGGCCGAAGCGATTGGGCTGGCCGGGATGACGGAAACACCGCTTGTTGTCGTCGATACGCAGCGGGGCGGTCCAAGCACCGGCTTGCCGACAAAGCAAGAGCAGTCGGATTTGCTCGCGATGATCTATGGCACGCACGGGGAAATTCCCAAAATTGTCATGGCGCCAAGCACGGTCGAAGAAGCGTTTTACGATATGGCGGAAGCGTTCAACTTAGCCGAGGAATACCAATGCCCGGTCATTTTCCTGTCGGATTTGCAGCTGTCGCTCGGCAAGCAGACGGTTGAGCCGCTTGATTACGATCGGATCGAGATCCGCCGCGGCAAGCTGATGAATGGTGAACTGCCGCCGCTTCCGGACAAAGACAACTTCAAACGGTATGAAATCACGCCGGACGGTGTTTCGCCGCGGGTGCTGCCGGGAACAAAATACGGCATCCACCATGTCACCGGGGTCGAACACGCCGAAACAGGCCGCCCGTCAGAGACGGCGGCAAACCGCCGGGCGCAAATGGAAAAACGGATGCGCAAACTTGAGCACATCCACTTCCCGACGCCGGTGCACAAACAACTCCGCCACGAAGAACCGGATTTGCTCCTTGTTGGCTTTTTATCGACGCGCGGAGCCATTGAAGAAGCGATGGAGCGGCTCGAGCAAGATGGCGTCAAAGTCAACCATGCGCACATCCGTCTGCTTCATCCGTTCCCGGTTGACGACGTGCGGCCGCTTGTCGAGAAAGCGAAACGAGTCGTCGTCGTCGAGCAAAACGCTACCGGGCAGCTGGCGAATTTGTTGAAAATGAACGTCGGGCACGCTGATAAAATCGCCAGCGTCTTAAAATTCGACGGCAATCCGTTCTTGCCGGGCGACGTCTATACTAAATGCAAGGAGTTGTTAGCGCAATGGCCACCTTTAAAGATTTCCGCAATGATGTGAAACCGAACTGGTGTCCGGGGTGCGGCGACTTTTCCGTGCAGGCCGCCATCCAGCGCGCGGCCGCCAATCTCGGGTTGGAGCCGCACGAACTCGCGGTCATTTCCGGGATCGGCTGCTCGGGCCGCATTTCCGGCTACATTCACTCTTACGGCTTTCACGGCACGCACGGCCGCGTTTTGCCGCTGGCGCAAGGAGTGAAAATGGCGAACCGCGATTTGACGGTCATCGCCGCCGGCGGGGATGGCGACGGATTCGCGATCGGCATGGGGCACACGGTTCATGCCATTCGCCGCAACATCGACATCACATACATCGTCATGGACAACCAAATTTACGGGTTGACGAAAGGACAAACATCGCCGCGCAGCGCTGCCGGCTTCCAAACAAAAAGCACGCCGCACGGGTCGATCGAGCCGGCTTTGTCGCCGCTCGAGATCGCGTTAAGCGCCGGAGCGACGTTTGTCGCGCAAGGTTTCTCAAGCGATTTAAAAGAATTGACAAGCTTGATTGAGGAAGGCGTCAAGCATAAAGGCTTTGCGCTCATCAACGTCTTCAGCCCGTGCGTGACGTACAACAAAGTGAATACGTACGAGTGGTTCAAAGAGCGGCTCATCAAGGTGAGCGACATCGAAGGATACGACCCGTCCGACCGGGAGATGGCGATGCAGACGGTCATGAAATACGATGGTCTCGTCACCGGGATCATTTATCAAAACAAAGAACAAAAGTCGTACCAAGAGCTTGTGCCAGGCTACAGCGAGGCGCCGCTTGCCGAGGCGGAGCTGAAAATGAGCAAAGAAAAGTTCGCCGAACTCGTAGCAGAGTTTATGTAAAAATGGAAACCATTTGCACCCGATGGAGGCTTGCCTCATTGGGTGTTTTTTGTTATCATGACATGTTCCGGTCCTCCGGAACAAACCCCATTGTGTTTCCTTGCCGCTCGCGATATACTATGGTAGTGTGTGGTTGGAAGAAATTTGCCGAGGCGAGGCGGCTGCACAGGAAAAGGCGGCCGCTCGTCCCGGATGATCGAATGATTTTGTGAAGAAAGGAGATTGCTATGAACGAAAAACAACGTTTGGAGCAAACGGGACAAATCAAAACCGAAAGCCATCCAGCGGACAGAAAATCCGCCTTGGACCGGCTGAAAGAAAAAACGACGAAAGACTATGAGAAATATTTCACGAGCGTGTTTCTCCCGCCGAATTTAAAAGAGGCGAAGAAACGCGGCAAAGAGGAAGTCAAGTACGTCAAAGACTTTGCGATTCCTGAAGAGTTTCGCGGCATGGGGCGCGGACGGAAGTTTTACATCCGCACGTATGGCTGTCAAATGAACGAGCACGATACGGAAGTGATGGCCGGCATTTTCATGGCGCTCGGCTATGAGCCGACCGACCGTCCGGAAGAGGCAAACGTCATTTTGCTCAACACGTGCGCGATCCGTGAAAACGCGGAAAACAAAGTGTTTGGCGAGCTCGGCTACTTAAAGCCGCTCAAAACGACGAACCCGGACTTATTGCTCGGCGTGTGTGGCTGTATGTCGCAAGAAGAATCGGTTGTCAAGAAAATTTTAAAACAATACCAATACGTCGACCTCATTTTCGGCACGCACAACATCCATCGCCTGCCGTACATTTTGCATGAGGCGTACATGTCGAAAGAAATGGTCGTCGAAGTATGGTCGAAAGAGGCGACGTTGTTGAAAACTTGCCGAAAGTGCGCAAAGGGAAGATTAAAGCATGGGTCAACATTATGTACGGCTGTGACAAGTTTTGCACGTACTGCATCGTCCCGTACACGCGCGGCAAAGAGCGAAGCCGCCGTCCGGAAGACATCATCCAAGAAGTGCGCCAGCTCGCCGCCCAAGGCTATAAAGAAATTACGCTCCTTGGGCAAAACGTCAACGCTTACGGAAAAGATTTCACCGACATCCAGTACGGCCTTGGCGATTTAATGGATGAGCTGCGCAAAATTGACATTGCGCGCATCCGCTTCACAACGAGCCATCCGCGCGACTTTGACGACCGGCTCATCGAAGTGCTCGCCAAACGCGGCAACTTGGTTGAGCATATCCATCTGCCGGTGCAATCGGGCAGCACGGAAATTTTAAAAATGATGGGCCGCAAATATACGCGCGAGGAGTACTTGGAGCTCGTTCGCAAAATCAAAGCCGCCATTCCGGATGTCGCGTTGACGACGGATATTATCGTCGGCTTCCCGAACGAGACGGACGAGCAGTTTGAAGAAACGCTGTCGCTTTACCGTGAAGTCGAATTTGACTCGGCCTACACGTTCATCTATTCACCGCGCGAAGGCACGCCGGCGGCGAACATGAAGGACAACGTGCCGATGGAAGTGAAAAAAGAGCGGCTCAAGCGTCTCAACGACCTTGTTCAAGAAATCGCGGCCAAGAAAATGAAGCAATACGAAGGGCAAGTCGTCGAAGTGCTTGTGGAAGGCGAAAGCAAAACGAATCCGGATGTATTGGCGGGTTATACGCGCAAAAACAAGCTCGTCCACTTCGTCGGCCCCAAATCGCTCATTGGCCAATTGGTCAACGTGCGCATTACGCAGGCAAAGACGTGGACGCTGACGGGCGAGCTAGTCAATGAAGCGATCGAGGTGAACGAACATGGCAAAATATACGCGGGATGATATCTTGGCCCAGGCGAAGCAGCTGGCGAAAATGATCGCCGAAACGGAAGAAGTCGACTTTTTCAAACGAGCGGAAGAAAAAATCCACCAAAACGAAAAAGTGCGCACGTTGATCAACGAGCTGAAATCGCTGCAAAAGCAAGCGGTCAACCTTCAGCATTACGGAAAACATGAAGCGCTGAAACAGGTTGAGGCCAAAATTGACGCCATTTACGAAGAGTTGTCGCAAATCCCGATCGTCAGCGAATTCCAGCAGTCCCAATCCGATGTGAACGACCTGCTTCAGCTCGTCGCCTCGACGATTTCGAATACGGTGACCGATGAAATTCTCGCTTCGACGGGAGGCGACGTGCTGCGCGGCGAAACCGGCGCCGCGCTTCGCTACAACAAACACGGCGGCTGCCATTAATGGCATGCGGCTCAAAAGCGTCCTTTGGGGGCGCTTTTTTTCTTATGGGCGCGCTCTCCCTTTCCCCGAACCGCGGGCGGCTATCTGGCGGCAAAAAAGAAGGCACATCGAACGGAGCAGGCGCATACAATGAACTATACGGAATAATGATTCATTTGCTGTGCACATTAGCGGAGATGGCGCATAGGATGAAATGAAGATTCATTTGAGGAGGGTTCCGTTCGATGTCTGAATACAGAGAAATTATTACGAAAGCCGTTGTCGGCAAAGGCCGCAAGTTTACACAATCGACCCATACGGTGACGGCGCCGAACCGCCCGTCAAGCATTCTCGGCTGCTGGATCATCAACCACCGTTATGAAGCGAAAAAATGCGATAAAACGGTCGAAATTCACGGCCATTATGACATCAACGTCTGGTATTCGTACAACCACAATACAAAAACCGAAGTCGTCACCGAAACGGTGTCGTATACGGACGTCGTCAAATTAAAATATCGCGACAAAGATCATTTAATCAGCGATGACACCGATGTCATCGTCCGCGTCATCCAGCAGCCGAACTGCCTCGAGTGCACGATTTCGCCAAACGGCAATAAAATCGTCGTCGATGTTGAGCGGGAGTTTGTCGCCGAAGTGATCGGCGAAACGAAGGTGTGCGTTGCCATCAATCCGGAAGGCTGCGGCAAGGACGACGATTTTTGCGACGAGGATGACCTTGATGAAGAATTAGAAGATTTAAGCCCAGATTTGCTGCTTGGCGAAGAAGAATAAAACTAGGAAATTTCTTTCCTAGTTTTTTCTTTTGCCGCTTGTTATAATAGTAGCGCAATCAACGAGCCTTCGGGCCGAAAAGGTTGGGGAGAAGCGATGCCATCGTACACACCGATGATTCAGCAATATTTGCACATTAAAGCGCAATATCCGGACGCGTTTTTATTTTTCCGGCTTGGCGATTTTTACGAACTGTTTTTTGACGACGCCATCAAGGCGGCGCAAGAGCTGGAAATTACGCTCACAAGCCGCGATGGCGGCGGCGATGAACGGGTGCCGATGTGCGGGGTGCCGTACCATTCGGCGCAAGGATATATTGAACAGTTAATCGAAAAGGGATATAAAGTCGCCATTTGCGAACAAGTCGAAGACCCGAAAACGGCCAAAGGCGTCGTTCGCCGCGAAGTGGTGCAGCTCATCACCCCAGGGACGCTCATGGAAGGCAAAGGGCTCACCGAGAAGGAAAACCACTACTTGGCGGCGCTCACGCCGTTTGCTGATGGTACATACGGATTGGCTTACGCCGATTTGTCGACCGGCGAGGTCCGATTGACGCTTCTTTCTTCGTGGGAGGAAGCAGCAAACGAATTGCACGCCGTTGGAGCGCGGGAGATCATCGTTGCCACAGACAGCGGCGAAGAGTGGGTGCGCGAGCTGAAAGAGCGGTACGGGGCGGCGGTCTCTTATGAGGACGACACATCTCTATGCGACGAATGGAACGGCGTCATCGGCCATGTGGCGCAAGAAAAGCTGCGGCAGGCCGCAGCCCGTTTGCTTCATTACCTCGTCCGCACGCAAAAGCGGCGGCTCGATCATTTGCAGCCGGCTGAGTTGTATCAAGTTGACCACTATATGAAAATGGACCGACATTCCAAGCTGCATTTGGAATTGGTCGAAACGGTGCGGTCAAAAGGAAGGAAAGGCTCGTTGTTATGGCTTTTGGATGAAACGGTGACAGCGATGGGCGGGCGGCTCTTAAAACAATGGCTGGACCGGCCGCTCATTGATCGGCGCGAAATCGAACGGCGCCTCGATTTTGTGGAAACGTTGAAAACGAGCTATTTTGAACGGCAGGAGCTGCGCGACAGGCTGCGCGGCGTTTACGACATTGAGCGCCTTGTCGGCCGTGTCTCCTACGGCAACGCCAATGCCCGCGATCTCGTGCAGCTGAAAAAGTCGCTTCTTCAAGTGCCGGCGCTCCGCCAGACGGTCGGCGCGCTGCCGCTCGCTGAAGCGGACAAGCTGTGCGAGCGCCTTGACCCGTGCGAAGAGCTCGTCGATTTGCTCGAGCGCTCGATTCAAGAACAGCCGCCGCTTTCCGTCAAAGAAGGGAACCTCATCAAAGACGGGTATGACAAGCAGCTCGACCGCTACCGCGATGCGAGCCGCAACGGCAAAGCGTGGATCGCTGAACTTGAGGCGAAGGAGCGGGAAGCGACCGGCATCAAATCGCTCAAAGTCGGCTACAACCGAGTGTTTGGCTACTATATTGAAGTGACAAAGCCCAATCTCCCCCTTGTTCCGGAAGGACGTTACGAACGGAAGCAGACGCTCGCCAACGCCGAGCGTTTTATCACCCCGGAGTTGAAGGAAAAAGAGGCGCTCATTTTGGAGGCGGAAGAAAAAAGCATCGAACTCGAATATGAACTGTTTGTCGCCATTCGCGAGCAGGTGAAGCAATACATCCCGCGCCTGCAGACGTTGGCGAAAGCCATTGCCGAGCTTGATGTGCTTCAATCATTCGCAACGATCAGCGACGAGTATCGCTACGTGCGTCCGCAGTTTTCCACGGAGCGCGTCTTGGTGATTCAAGGCGGCCGCCACCCGGTTGTCGAAAAAGTGCTCGGCGCGCAAATGTACGTGCCGAATGACTGCTACATGAACCGCGAGCGGGAAATGCTGCTCATCACTGGACCGAACATGGCTGGAAAAAGCACGTACATGCGGCAAGTGGCGCTCACCGCCGTCATGGCGCAAATCGGCTGTTTCGTTCCCGCCGAGCGGGCGGTGCTGCCCATTTTTGACCAAGTGTTCACCCGCATCGGCGCTGCTGACGACCTGTCGGCAGGACAAAGCACGTTTATGGTCGAAATGTTGGAGGCGCGCCACGCCATCGCTCATGCGACGCAAAACAGCCTCATTTTGTTTGATGAAATCGGGCGCGGCACATCGACGTACGACGGCATGGCGCTCGCCCAGGCGATCATTGAGTACATTCACGACCATATCGGCGCGAAAACACTATTTAGCACCCACTACCATGAACTCACCGCCTTGGAGCGTTCGCTCCCGCGGCTTTCGAACGTCCATGCCCGCGCCATCGAGGAAAACGGCAAAGTCGTCTTTTTGCATCAAATCGCCGACGGGCCGGCCGATAAGAGCTACGGCATTCACGTCGCCGAGCTGGCCGGGCTGCCGGCTTCGCTCATTGAACGCGCGCGGGCCATTTTAGCGGAACTGGAGAAAGCGGCGGGAAAACAGGAAGCCGCCGCAGGCAGGATGGACGATGGCGCTTTGGCGGAAGCGGGTTTGGCTTTTCAGGGGAACGAAGCGTTAGACGTCGGCAGCAAGGTTGAGCGCGAGAAGGCCTCCCGTCCGTCAGCCGGCGCGGCGCGGGAGGACGTTTTGGCGGAAGCGGCGTTTGAGCAGCTGAGCATGTTTCCTGACCTTGCCCCGGCGCCTGTGGAGCCGCCTCTTTCAAGCAAAGAGAAAAAGGCGCTCGCGGCGCTGAAAGAGATCAATTTGCTCGAGATGACGCCGCTTGAGGCGCTCAACAAACTGTATGAACTGCAAAAGCTCCTCAAGTAAAGGAGGGAGGCCCGATGGGACGCATCCGCAAGCTCGATGACCTGCTGGCAAACAAAATCGCCGCCGGCGAGGTCGTCGAGCGGCCGGCTTCGGTCGTCAAGGAGTTGGTGGAAAACGCCATTGATGCCCATAGTACGGTCATCAACATCGAGCTTGAAGAGGCGGGAATGGCGAAAATCCGCGTCATTGACAACGGCGACGGCATGGAGGAAGACGACTGCTTGCTCGCTTTTGAACGCCATGCGACAAGCAAAATTCACAACGAGCACGATTTGTTCCGCATCCGCACGCTCGGGTTCCGCGGTGAGGCGCTGCCGAGCATCGCTTCTGTATCCGAAGTGGAGCTGACGACCGGCACAGGCCGCGGACCGGGGACGAAGCTCGTGTTAAAAGGAGGCGCGCTCGTCTCCCGCGAGCGGGCGGCCGGACGCAAAGGAACGGAGATTACGGTGTCCAACTTATTTTTCAACACCCCGGCGCGGCTCAAGTATATGAAAACGATCCATACCGAGCTCGGCCACGCAGCCGATGTCGTCAACCGGCTAGCGCTCGCCCATCCGGACGTGTCATTCCGGCTTCGCCATCACGGCAAGACGCTGCTGGCGACAAACGGCAGCGGCGACGTTCGGCACGTGCTCGCCGCCATTTACGGCATGGAGACGGCGAGACAAATGATCCCCATCGAAGCGGAATCGCTCGATTTTACCGTTCGCGGCTACATTTCGCCGCCGGACGTGACGCGCGCCTCGCGCAACTACATCTCGCTTGTTGTCAATGGCCGCTATGTGCGCAGCGTGCCGCTCATGAAAGCGATTGAAGCCGGCTACCATACGCTCTTGCCGATTGGCCGCTATCCGATTGTGTTTTTATCCATTGAAATGGATCCGGTGCTTGTCGACGTCAACGTCCATCCGGCAAAGCTCGAAGTCCGCTTTAGCAAGGAAGCAGAGCTGAATGAGCTCGTCACAGACGCCATCCGCCAGGCATTTCGCGAGCGGACGCTCATTCCGTCCGTATCGGCCGACAGCAAGATGGCAAAACCAAAGGCGGAGCAGGCGGCTTGGACGTTCACTCATCGCGTCCGCGAGCCGTCTGTCTTATCGAGCGACATCGGCGGCGGGGAAGATGCGACCGCCCCTTTTGCGCCGCTAACCGGTGACGCACCGGCTGAGCGGCCATCCGCGGCTGTGCAGACGGATGAATGGGGAATACCGGACGAACATGGGCCCGCTTTCGAGCGAAAGCAGGAGGAAGAGGTGGGAGAAGAGCGGCGCGCCCTCCGCTTGCCGACAGATGGGCAAGCGGAGGATAAAGCGGCGGCCGATCGCCTGCCGCCGCTTTATCCGATCGGACAATTGCATGGGACGTACATTTTGGCGGAGAACGAACATGGGCTGTATATGATCGATCAGCATGCGGCTCAAGAGCGGATCAACTATGAATATTTCCGGGAAAAACTTGGCGAAGCCACGAAGGAAGTGCAGGAGCTGCTCGTTCCGTTGATGTTTGAATATCCAGCCGACGAGTACGAGCGAATCGCCGCCTGCCGCAATGAGTTGGCGCGCTGCGGCGTGTTTCTTGAGCCGTTTGGGCCGCGGGCGTTTCTCGTTCGCTCCCATCCGACGTGGTTTCCGAAAGGGAGAGAAAAGGAAATCATCGAGGAAATGATCGAACAAGTGTTGGCGGCCAAAACGGTCGACATCAAGCAATTGCGCGAACAAGCGGCGATCTTAATGAGCTGCAAGCGCGCCATTAAAGCAAACCAACATTTGCGCCAGGATGAACTGTTCGCTTTGCTTGAGGCGCTGCGGCAGACGACGGACCCATTTACTTGTCCGCACGGCCGGCCGATCATCGTTCATTTTTCGACATATGAAATTGAAAAACTATTTAAACGGGTGATGTAGCCTGCGCCCCCTTTGCGCGACAAAGGGGGCGCTTTTTGTAATCGTTTTGTAATCTACTTTTATTCTTTCTGTTACAGACGGATTGCTTTGATTTTACTATAATGGCACATGTGCAGGAATACTGTGGTGAATTTTGTAGAGTGATAGCGAATTTTGTATAAACATGGATACATAAAGATGGATACATCGACGTCATAGGGGGATGCAGCATGAAAAAAACGGTTGTATTGACAAGCACGTTGATCGGCTCGTTGTTGGCCGGCCACGCGGCATCGGCGGCGAGCTATACGGTGCAAAAAGGCGATACGCTTTGGAAGATTGCCCGGCAATCCGGCACGACGGTCGCAGCGTTAAAGCAAGAAAACGATTTGTCTTCGGATTTGATTTTTCCCGGACAAGTATTGCGCGTCAATGAGCCAAATGAATCGAACGAATCTTCTTCGAATACATATACGGTCGAGCCTGGTGATACGTTAAGCGGAATCGCCCGCAAGTTTGGCACGACTGTGGATGCGCTGCTCAAGCTCAATCCAAGCATTGCGAACCCAGACTTCATTCGCGCCGGGCAGAAGCTGCAAGTAGCAGGGGGACAGGAACGTTCCAATACATACAATGTGCAGCCGGCAGCCGTGCCGACAAGCGGCCGGTATATCGTGCAGGCGGGGGATACGCTGCTTGGGATTGCGAACAAGTTTCAAACGACGGTCGACCGTCTATTGGCACTGAATCCACAAATTACAAACCCGAACATTATTCGCATTGGCCAAGCCATTAAAGTGGCGGGCGGAACGGCTGATGTCCGGGAGGCCAAGCAGCAGGTGTCGGCCGCCAACTCGGCTGCCGCTGAGTCCTCCGCATCGCTTGCCGACCGAATCATCGATATTGCGGAAAAATATTTAGGGGCGCGCTATTTGTACGGAGCAAGCCCGTCGCGCACCGATGTGTTTGACTGCTCATCGTTTACGATGCGCGTTTTTGGCGAAGCCGGCATTTCGCTGCCGCGCACATCCATCGCTCAGGCGCAAGCGGGAAGAACGGTGTCGTTTGGCCAGTTGCAAAAAGGCGATCTCGTCTTTTTTGATACCGATTCGAACGGCACAATCAACCACGTCGGCATTTATGCTGGCAACGGGCAAATGATCAACGCCACCGTTTCGCTCGGTGTCACGTATTCGTCGCTCACGTCCTCATATTGGAAAACGCGGTTTGTAAAAGCGGTCCGGGTGCTTAACTAACGGGATGCGTATGGACGTCGGCTTAAACATAACCGAATGCGGCGGAAGGCTGCTCGCATAAAGCACATTTGTGCTTTGGCGGGCAGCCTTTTTTTTATGCATCCCGTGCAAAGATGTTGCTTCAGCTGCTGATCGTCACAACCAAGGGA
>NZ_ATCO01000040.1:0-14908 GCF_000422025.1 Geobacillus sp. WSUCF1
GCAATTAAACATTGCGTGTCCACTCATTCGTGTTAGCGCGCGATTGAAACATTGTGCGTCATTTCAATGGTTTTGGATCTGAACGGCGGCTTGGCGCTTTGGGGAAGGGCGCACGGATCGGCATGGGGCGGGGCGGCGCCCCGCCGTCAAATGGGAATGGGGGAGAGATAACGAACATGAAAAAACGGGAAGTGATTGCATCGGTCAAAGACGAAAAGCTCGTGAAAAAACGGCGCAATGAGATGATCAAAGGCGCGATTTCCTTGTTTAAACAAAAAGGTTTCCACCAAACGACGACAAGGGAGATCGCCAAAGCGTCCGGCTTCAGCATCGGCACGTTGTACGAGTACATCCGCAAGAAAGAAGACGTCCTCTATCTCGTGTGCGACCGCATTTACGACGAAGTGCGGGAGCGGACGGAACAAGACCTCGGTGCCCACCATGGCACGATCGAAGGCTGAGGCGCGCCATTGCCCACTATTTCCGCGTTGTTGATGAACTCGATGATGAAGTGCTTGTCATGTATCAAGAAGTGAAAGCGCTAAGCAAAGAATCGCTGCCGTATGTGTTGAATAAAGAACTCGATATGGCGGCGATTTTCGAACATATTTTGCGCGCATGCGTTGAGAGCGGGGCGCTGCAGCTTTCTGAAAGCGAAATCCGCCTGTTTGCCCACAACATCGTCGTTCTTGGGCAAATGTGGGCGTTCCGCCGTTGGGTGCTGCGGAAAATGTATACACTCGATGAATATATCGAACTGCAAACCGAGTTTTTATTAAAGGGGATTATGGAGAAACAGCAAGTCTAAAAGGGGGAGAAGAAACGATGGCGCACATTTACCGTCCGAAGCATCACGTCCGCTTTGTGACTGCATCGAGCTTGTTTGACGGCCATGACGCCTCAATCAACATTATGCGCCGCATTTTGCAGGCGAGCGGCGCCGAGGTCATCCATTTAGGCCATAACCGCTCGGTGGAGGAAATCGTCAATGCCGCCATTCAGGAAGATGTGCAAGGCATTGCCGTCTCCTCGTATCAAGGCGGGCATATGGAATTTTTTAAATATATGTACGATCTTCTAAAAGAGCGGGGGGCGTCCCATATCCGCATTTACGGCGGCGGGGGCGGCGTCATCATCCCGCGGGAAATCAAAGAGCTGCACGAATATGGCATCGCCCGCATTTTCTCGCCGGAAGACGGCCGACGCCTCGGCTTGCAAGGGATGATCAACGTCATGCTTGAAGAGTGCGATTTTCCGACCGTGACGACGGTGACCGATGAACTGGAGCGGCTTCCGTCCGGCGATGTGCAGGCGATCGCCCGGCTCATCACGCTGTGCGAATACCGCGCTGAGGCGGACAACAAAGAGGCGGCCGCGGCGGCGGAAGCCGCCATTGAACAAGTGAAGGCGCTCGAGAAGCGCGTGCCGGTGCTCGGCATCACCGGCACAGGCGGGGCTGGGAAAAGCTCGCTCACCGATGAGCTCGTCCGCCGCTTTTTAAACGAAATTCCGGATATCAAAATCGCGATCTTGTCCGTCGACCCGACGAAGCAAAAAACGGGCGGGGCGCTGTTGGGCGACCGCATCCGGATGAATGCGATCAACTCGCCGCGCGTTTACATGAGAAGCTTGGCGACGCGCCATTCCCGCTCCGAGTTGTCGCCCGCGATTCGCGACGCCATTTCGGTTGTCAAGGCGGCCGGATTTGATCTTGTCATCATTGAAACGAGCGGAATCGGCCAAGGCGACGCCGCCATTACCGAAGTGTGCGACGTGTCGATGTACGTCATGACAAGCGAGTTCGGCGCGCGACGCAGCTTGAGAAAATCGACATGATCGATTATGCCGATTTGATTGTCATTAATAAATTCGAGCGCAAAGGGTCAGAAGACGCAAAACGACAAGTGCAAAAACAATATCAGCGCAGCCATCAGCTGTTTGACCGCGATGTTTCGGAAATGCCGGTGTACGGCACGATCGCCAGCCAGTTTAACGACCCGGGCACGAATACGCTTTTTGTCGCGCTTGTGGATACGATCAATCAAAAAGCAGGAACGAATTGGAAAACAAGCTTGAAAACGGTCGCCAATGTCGAAAAGCATAATGTCATCATTCCGAACGAGCGCCGCTACTATTTGCGCGAAATCGCGGAAACGGTCCGTTCGTACCACCGCCGCGCCGAGCAGCAAGTCGGGGTGGCCCGACGCCTCTTCCAAATCGAAGGGGCCATCGAAGCGGCGAAGGAACGGGGCGAAGCTGAAGACGTGATCCGCGCGCTCGAGACGCTCAAAGCGGATTATGAGGCGAAATTGACGCCGGAATCGAAGCGCATTTTGGCGACATGGGAAGAAACGAAAGCGAAATATGCGGCAAAACAATTGGTCACGAAAGTGCGCGATAAAGAAATCGTGACCGAACTGACGACGAAAACGTTGTCCGGTTTGGACATTCCGAAAGTCGTCTTGCCGAAATTCAAAGACTACGGAGAGATTTTGCGCTGGGTGTATAAAGAAAACGTCCCTGGCTCGTTCCCGTATACGGCCGGCGTCTTCCCGTTCAAGCGCCAAGGCGAAGACCCGAAACGGCAGTTTGCCGGCGAAGGGACGCCGGAGCGCACGAACCGCCGCTTCCATTACTTGTGCAAAGAAGACAAGGCGAAGCGGCTCAGCACCGCGTTCGACTCCGTGACGCTCTATGGCGAAGACCCGGACTACCGGCCGGACATTTTCGGCAAAGTCGGGGAAAGCGGCGTCAGCGTCTGTACACTTGATGATATGAAAAAGCTGTACAAAGGGTTTGACTTGTGCGACCCGCTCACATCCGTGTCGATGACGATCAACGGTCCGGCTCCGATTTTGCTGGCGATGTTTATGAATACGGCGATTGACCAGCAAGTCGAGAAAAAGGAAGCCGAGCTTGGCCGCCCGCTCACGCCGGAAGAGTACGAACAAGTGAAGGAATGGACGCTGCAAACGGTGCGCGGCACGGTGCAAGCCGATATTTTGAAGGAAGACCAAGGGCAAAACACGTGCATTTTCTCGACTGATTTCGCCTTAAAAATGATGGGCGACATTCAAGAGTATTTCATCAAGCACCGCGTCCGCAACTACTACTCGGTGTCGATCTCCGGCTACCATATCGCCGAGGCGGGGGCGAACCCGATCACGCAGCTGGCGTTTACGCTTGCGAACGGCTTTACGTATGTCGAGTATTACTTGAGCCGCGGCATGCACATTGACGATTTTGCGCCGAACTTGTCGTTTTTCTTCAGCAACGGCCTCGATCCGGAGTATTCGGTCATCGGCCGCGTCGCCCGCCGCATTTGGGCGATCGTCATGCGCGAAAAATACGGCGCCAACGAACGGAGCCAGAAACTGAAATACCATATCCAAACGTCCGGCCGTTCATTGCACGCGCAGGAGATCGATTTCAACGACATCCGCACGACGCTGCAGGCGCTTCTGGCGATTTATGACAACTGCAACTCCCTGCATACGAACGCCTATGACGAAGCGATCACGACACCGACCGAAGAGTCGGTCCGTCGGGCGATGGCGATCCAACTCATTATCACGAAAGAGTTTGGCTTGACCAAAAACGAAAACCCGCTTCAAGGGTCGTTCATCATTGAAGAGCTGACCGATTTGGTCGAAGAAGCGGTGTTGCAAGAGTTTGAACGGCTCAACGACCGCGGCGGCGTGCTTGGGGCGATGGAGATGCAATACCAGCGCGGCAAAATTCAAGACGAATCGCTTTACTATGAAACGAAGAAACATAGCGGTGAACTGCCGATCATCGGCGTCAACACGTTCTTGAACCCGAATCCACCGTCAGAAGAGGAGCTGAACAACATTCAGCTCGCCCGGGCGACGTATGAAGAAAAAGAGACGCAAATCCGCAACTTGCGCGAATTCCAAGAGCGGAACAAAGACAAAGCCGGTCCGGCGCTTGAACGGCTGAAGCAAGTGGCGACAAGCGGCGGCAACATTTTCGAAGAATTGATGGAAACGGTGAAAGTCGCCAGCCTTGGACAAATCACCCGCGCCTTGTACGAAGTCGGCGGACAATACCGGCGGAATATGTAATTCAAGCGCGTTCCGTTGTTCACAGCTTTCGATGGACGGCCTCGATCACAATGGATAACGGCCCGTTGAACTTTAGCAGATCGGTAGAATGATAGGCAGCGGCTGTCGGTTCGCTGGAGGCGAAACGCACGGAACGCGGATGAGGCCAGAAGATGAAGACGAATGGGCTTCGTAAGGAAAAAGTGGAGCGGTGTGAACAAAGGTGATTGTGACAACGGATATGTCGGAATCGGAAGGAGGGCCACCCTCGCCGCAGGGCTGCCCTCCTTTGCTTTTTTCGGCAAATGGGTAGCATAAACCCCGACAATTTGTTTATAATGAATGGTATGTATTCCACTTGCATTCATTTGTTTCATTAATATAGAAGGGGAGTGCTGAACTTGAGCCTGCAGCAGCAATACTCGCCGGAGGAATTGCAGGAGATGTCGTTCGTCGAGCTGGCGAACCTCATTTTGCTTGACAAGCGGGAGGCGCTGCCGTTTGATCAACTCGTTCGTGAAGCAGCAGCGCTGGCCGGCATATCGGAAGAAGTGGTGGAGGCGCGGCTGGCCCAATATTACACCGATTTAAACATCGACGGCCGGTTTATTTGCGTTGGAGAAAACGTCTGGGGATTGCGCGCATGGTATCCGTTTGACCAGACAGAAGACGAAACGGTGACGATCGTCAAGCCGAAGAAGAAGAAAAAAGCGCTTGACGATGAATACGATGAATACGACGAGCTGCTTGAAGATGGAGATCTCGATTACGACGATTTGGATGAATATGATGAGGAAGAGCTCGAGCTTGATGAAGATGAGCTCTTGGAAGATGAAGAATTCGATCTAGATGAAGATGTCGCGTTTGACGATGACATTCTCGGCGATGAAGAGTTTGAGCTGGACGATGCGCCGCTTGATGAAGAGCTCGATCTCGAAGAGCCGGAGGAAGACGAATAACCGCTTGACTTTGCCAGGGGAACCCGGTACAATGTGTGTTGGGCTCTTGAAAACGAACAAATTGATCGCTCCCTTACGTACGGTAAGCGGAGCGTTTTTTATTTGCGCCTTTCGCAAACACTGAAACTGTTACCGCAATTTCGGCAAGGGGGAAGACAAAATGACGAAATACATTTTTGTGACGGGCGGCGTTGTTTCCTCGCTCGGGAAAGGGATTACGGCGGCTTCGCTTGGACGTTTGTTGAAAAACCGCGGGTTGAACGTGACGATCCAAAAGTTTGACCCGTACATTAACGTCGATCCAGGGACGATGAGCCCGTATCAGCACGGCGAGGTGTTTGTCACGGACGACGGTGCAGAGACGGATTTGGATTTAGGGCATTATGAACGGTTCATCGACATTAATTTAAACAAATACAGCAACGTGACGACAGGAAAAATTTATTCCGCCGTCATCCGCAAAGAGCGCCGCGGCGATTACCTCGGCGGCACAGTGCAAGTCATTCCGCACATTACCAACGAAATTAAAGAGCGCGTCTTCCGGGCCGGAAGAGAGACGAACGCCGATGTCGTCATTACGGAGATCGGCGGCACGGTCGGCGATATTGAATCGCTTCCGTTTTTAGAAGCGATCCGCCAAATCAAAAGCGACGTTGGCCGCGAAAACGTCATGTACATCCACTGCACGCTTGTGCCGTACATCAAGGCGGCTGGGGAAATGAAAACGAAGCCGACGCAGCACAGCGTGAAAGAATTGCGCAGCCTCGGCATTCAGCCGAACGTCATCGTCGTGCGCACGGAAATGCCGATGCCGCAGGAAATGAAAGAGAAAATCGCCCTCTTTTGCGATATTGATCCGAAAGCGGTCATCGAGGCGCGCGATGCCGACACGCTGTATGCGGTCCCGCTTATGCTTCAAGAACAAAAGCTGGACCAAATCGTGTGCGAACATTTGCGCCTCAACTGCGGCGAAGCGGATATGACCGAATGGAAAGCGCTCGTCGAGAAAGTGCGCAACTTATCGAAAACGACGAAAATCGCTTTGGTCGGCAAATACGTCGAGCTCCCGGACGCCTATATTTCTGTTGTGGAGGCGCTCCGTCATGCGGGGTATGCGTTTGACACCGACATTGATATTCAGTGGATCAATGCGGAGCATGTGACTCGTGACAATGTGGCCGACCTGTTGAAAGATGCGGACGGCATTTTGGTTCCGGGCGGGTTTGGCGACCGCGGGGTCGAAGGGAAGATTGAGGCGATCCGCTACGCCCGCGAGCAGCGCGTGCCGTTTTTGGGCATTTGCTTAGGAATGCAGCTTGCCTCGATTGAATTTGCTCGCCATGTTGTCGGGTTGTCCGGCGCCCATTCGTCCGAGTTTGACCCGAACACGCCGCATCCGATCATCGACTTGCTTCCGGAGCAGAAGGATGTCGAAGATTTAGGCGGCACGCTCCGCCTCGGCTTGTATCCGTGCAAGCTGCAGGAAGGGACGCTTGCCTACGCCGCCTACGGCGATGAAGTCATTTACGAGCGCCATCGCCATCGGTACGAATTCAACAACCAATACCGGCCGATCATGGAAGAGCACGGCTTCGTCTTTTCCGGCACGAGTCCGGACGGACGGTTGGTTGAAGTGATCGAACTCAAGGATCATCCGTGGTTCGTCGCCGCGCAATTCCACCCGGAATTCACCTCGCGCCCGACGCGGCCGCAGCCGTTGTTCCGCGAGTTTGTCAGAGCGTCGCTGAAAGAGTAACGAAAAAGGGGCTGTCCCAAAAAAGCCGTAGAACGGCCTTTTGGGTCCAGCCCCCTTTCTTTTTTGGATATTTTTCATCTTGTCAAGCACGATGCCCATTGATCAGGCGCCGTTTTTTGGGCGGTTTCTATACCTCTTTGCCTTCAGCCGGCGGGAGAGCGCTCGTTTTCATGGCGGCTGTTATTCATATTCCGCCAAAATTTCATCGAGCAACACGCGCAGTCCGTAGTAGATGAATGAAGCGGTGATGATCGTCGGCATGCCGATGCGGCGGCCGTCTTCGGTCGGCACGAGCGGGCGGGAAAGTTTGCTGTCGATAAAGACGGTGGCCATATCGGCCAGTCCGGGTTCATCCTTGACGAGCGCCGCGACGGCCACTGCATCGACGCCGTGCGCCTGCAGCTGTTCGGCGAGGCGAATGGCCTCAGCATCATTGGAAAAGCGGGCAAATAGAAGCGCTCGGTCCGTTTCCTGCCAGTCATCGGTTGCTGTCGGCTCAAGCCGTTTGGCTTTCGGCAGCGGATCGGGGCCAAGAAGCGCGGCGGTGACGACCGCATCGAGTTCACCGATGCCATACAGCCAAATGCGCCCATCACCGATGGCGGCCTGAGCGAGCAGACGCGCCCCGTCTTCGAGCGCCAGCTCTTCGTCCGCGGCGATTTTTTGCAACAATCCGATCGTTTGCGTCGTTAAAATTTTCACGGTTCGGCCTCCCTTCGCCGCTATTATACAAAATCGGCAAACAACAAGAAAAGCAAGCAGGAAATGGGTTTGCCAAATGCGAAACATTAATAGGGAGAAAACAGGGAATAGAGGTGCATAACGGTGGGAAACAAAATTTTAATTGTCGATGATCAATATGGCATCCGCATTTTGCTCAACGAAGTGTTTCAGCGGGAGGGGTATGTAACGTATCAGGCCGCCAACGGCATGCAGGCGCTCGAAATCGCCCGCAAACATCACCCCGATCTTGTGCTTCTGGATATGAAAATTCCTGGCATGGACGGCATTGAAATTTTAAAACGGTTGAAAGAGATTGATCCGGATATTAAGGTGATCATCATGACCGCCTACGGGGAGCTCGATATGATTCAAGAAACGAAAGAGCTCGGGGCGCTGATGCATTTTGCCAAGCCGTTTGATATTGACGATTTGCGCGTTGCCGTCAAAAAATACATTACCGCTTAGGAGGACGGTGAAAAACGATTATTTTTGTGGAACCGATGGAAGTTCATCGGGAGAAAAGAGCCAATTTGACAAGGTTTCTTCACTTGAGAAGGGAGGCTGCTGAGTTGCTTTTTTGATGGCATCATCCTTCTAGACAGCGCCATCGATGAGCGGCTTTCCTTTGGCAAAGAAAGCGAAGCAATGAGTATGGATGACGCTGTCGTCTTTCGGAGATGAAAGGGTGGAAATGTTGCCGTTTTGCCGGCAAGTTGATATGCTTATAAACGTAGATGCATTTTGCGCCGATGGATTCAACCACCGTCATGGCGACAAAGACGACGATCAGCTAAGGAGGATGGAACCATGCCGTTAGTATCAATGAAAGAGATGTTGAACGAGGCGCTGCGCGGCAAATATGCGGTCGGTCAATTCAACATCAACAACTTGGAATGGACGCAAGCCATTTTAGCGGCGGCCGAAGAGGAAAAATCGCCGGTCATTCTCGGCGTCTCCGAAGGGGCGGCCCGCTATATGAGCGGATTCAAAACGGTCGTCAATATGGTCAAAGGGTTAATGGAAGACATGAACATCACCGTTCCGGTCGCCATCCATCTCGACCATGGATCGAGCTTTGAAAAATGCAAAGCGGCGATTGACGCCGGGTTCACCTCGGTTATGATTGACGCCTCCCACCATCCATTTGAAGAAAACGTCCGCATCACCTCGCAAGTCGTTGAATATGCTCATGCGCGCGGCGTTTCGGTCGAAGCGGAGCTCGGCATCGTCGGCGGGCAGGAAGACGACGTCGTCGGAGAAGGGATCATTTACGCCGACCCGAAAGAGTGCGAAGAGCTTGTCAAACGGACAGGCGTCGACTGTCTCGCCCCGGCGCTCGGTTCTGTGCACGGCCCATACAAAGGAGAGCCGAAGCTCGGATTTGCCGAAATGGAGCAAATCCGCGATTTAACCGGCGTTCCGCTTGTGCTCCACGGCGGCACCGGCATTCCGACCGAACAAATTCAACGCGCGATCTCCCTTGGCACATCGAAAATCAACGTCAATACCGAAAACCAAATGGCGTTTACCAAAGTCGTCCGCGAACTGCTCGCGAAAGACCCGAACGTCTATGATCCGCGCAAAATCATCGGCCCGGGCCGCGATGCCATCAAAGCGACGGTCATCGGCAAAATGCGCGAGTTTGGCTCGTCCGGAAAAGCAGCGCGATGAATCGGCTTCGCGGGCGGCGTTTGGCCGCCGCGCGGCTGCCTTTGCATGTGCAACGAATAACAAGGAGGGTTCAGCATGAAATTTTTTATCGACACTGCCAACTTGGAAGAAATCAAACACGCCCATGAACTCGGCATTTTGGCCGGCGTCACGACCAATCCGAGCCTCGTGGCGAAGGAAAACGTATCGTTCCATGATCGGTTGCGCGAAATTACATCGATCGTTTCTGGTTCGGTGAGTGCTGAAGTCATTTCGACCGACGCCGCTGGCATGATCGCGGAAGGAGAAGAGCTGGCGAAAATCGCCCCGAACATTACGATCAAAGTTCCGATGACGCCGGAAGGCTTAAAAGCAGTCAAGGCGTTCAGCGAAAAAGGGATTCAAACGAACGTGACGCTTGTGTTCACCGCCAACCAGGCGCTCTTGGCCGCACGCGCCGGCGCGACGTACGTCTCTCCGTTCCTCGGCCGCCTCGATGACATCGGCCATAACGGTTTAGAGCTCATTTCCACCATCGCTGAGATTTTCAACATTCATGGCATTGAAACGGAAATCATCGCCGCTTCGATCCGCCATCCGCACCATGTGACGGAAGCGGCGTTGCGCGGGGCGCATATTGCCACGGTTCCGTACAAGGTGCTGATGCAATTGTTCAACCATCCGCTGACCGATCAAGGAATTGAGAAGTTTCTCGCCGACTGGAATCGGCAAAAATGAAAGTAAGCCGTTTGCCTCTTGGGTGAAGCGGGCTCGCTCTGCCGCGTTCAGGCCGGACGTGATGAGCCCGCCCGGCTTTGCTTTTTCGTCCCAGGGGTGAAGCCAACTTCCGAGCAAAGAAGGGAGACGACGATGGATAAAATGAAAATTATCGGCGGAGATCGGCTGCGGGGAACGATCAAAGTGAGCGGTGCGAAAAACAGCGCGGTCGCTTTGATTCCTGCAGCGATTTTGGCCGATTCGCCGGTGACGATCGAGGGGTTGCCGGACATTTCCGACGTGCACATTTTAGGAAGCTTGATCGAAGAAATCGGCGGCTCGTTTTCGTTTGACGGCAAAGAGGCGGTCATCGACCCAACGAATATGGTGTCCATGCCGCTTCCGAATGGGAAGGTGAAAAAGCTGCGCGCCTCCTACTATTTGATGGGGGCGATGCTTGGCCGCTTCAAAAAAGCGGTTGTCGGCTTGCCGGGCGGATGTCATCTCGGTCCGCGCCCGATTGACCAGCATATCAAAGGGTTTGAGGCGCTGGGCGCCACCGTAACGAACGAGCAGGGCGCCATTTATTTGCGCGCGGAAGAACTGCGCGGAGCCCGCATTTTTTTGGACGTCGTCAGCGTCGGCGCGACGATCAACATCATGCTGGCGGCGGTGCGCGCCAAAGGGCGGACGATTATCGAAAATGCGGCGAAAGAGCCGGAAATCATCGATGTCGCGACATTGCTTTCGAATATGGGCGCGAAAATCAAAGGAGCTGGCACCGATGTGATCCGCATTGACGGCGTCGAAACATTATCGGGCTGCCGCCATGCCATCATCCCGGATCGGATCGAAGCCGGGACGTACATGATCGCCGCCGCGGCCACCAATGGCGAAGTCGTCGTCGACAACGTCATCCCGCAGCACGTTGAATCGCTGACGGCCAAATTGCGCGAAATGGGGGTGCGCGTGGAGACGGGGGAAGATCAAATTCTCGTCTGCGGCACCGACGTTTTGAAAGCGGTTGACGTCAAGACGCTCGTCTATCCGGGCTTCCCAACTGATCTGCAGCAGCCGTTTACCGCGCTGCTGACAAAAGCCAACGGCACAAGCGTCGTCACCGACACGATTTACAGCGCCCGCTTCAAGCATGTCGATGAATTGCGGCGCATGAACGCCAATGTAAAAGTCGAAGGCCGCTCAGCCATCGTCACCGGCCCCGTCAAACTGCAAGGGGCGAAAGTGAAGGCAAGCGATTTGCGCGCCGGGGCGGCGCTTGTCATTGCCGGGCTGATGGCCGAAGGAGTGACGGAGATCACCGGCGTCGAGCATATCGACCGCGGCTACAGCAACCTCGTCGAAAAACTGTCTGACATCGGCGCCACTATTTGGCGCGAAAAAATGACCGATGAAGAAATCGAGCAAGTGAAAAACGCGTAACGTCCAGTCGACAAAGGGGAAGGGGAGAACGACGATGGAACGAAGCTTATCGATGGAACTCGTGCGCGTCACCGAAGCGGCGGCGCTTGCCGCCGCCCGCTGGATGGGGCGCGGGAAAAAGAATGAGGCTGATGACGCCGCGACGTCGGCGATGCGCGACGTGTTTGACACCGTGCCGATGAAAGGCACCGTCGTCATCGGCGAAGGGGAAATGGACGAAGCGCCGATGCTGTATATCGGGGAAAAGCTCGGCAACGGTTATGGCCCGCGCGTCGATGTCGCTGTCGACCCGCTTGAAGGGACGAACATCGTCGCTTCCGGGGGATGGAACGCCTTGGCTGTCGTCGCTGTTGCTGACCACGGCCATCTGCTTCACGCGCCGGACATGTACATGGAGAAAATCGCCGTCGGGCCGGAAGCGGTCGGGATGATTGACATTGAGGCGCCGATCATCGACAATTTAAAGGCGGTCGCGCGAGCAAAAAACAAAGATATTGAAGACGTCGTCGCGGTTGTCCTCAACCGTCCGCGCCATGAGCGTCTCATTCATGAGCTGCGTGAAGCCGGCGCCCGCATTAAGCTCATCAATGACGGCGATGTCGCCGCCGCCATTAACACGGCGTTCGACCATACCGGCGTTGACATTTTGTTCGGCTCGGGCGGCGCGCCGGAAGGAGTGCTCGCGGCGGTCGCGTTGAAATGCCTTGGCGGCGAACTGCAAGGGAAGCTGCTGCCGCAAAACGACGATGAAGTCGAGCGGTGCAAACAAATGGGTATTGACGTCAACAAAGTGTTGCGCATGGACGATTTGGTGAAAGGAGACGACGCGATTTTTGCCGCCACCGGCGTCACCGACGGCGAGCTGTTGCGCGGCGTGCGGCTGAAAGGGGCGTACGGCCTCACCCACTCCGTCGTCATGCGGGCCAAGTCCGGCACGGTCCGCTTCATCGAAGGGCGGCACAGTTTGAAGAAAAAACCGAACTTAGTCATCAAATGATATCCTGCCATCCGGCCGGGCGCCGGAGCCGCGCCTGGCTCGGAAAAACAAAAAAATATTGATTAAAAAGAAGAAAAAAGGGTAAAATAGTCGTGTTGCTTATGCAAAAATAAGCTCTGCCATTCTACTTCTTTATTTCATTTCAGCCTTCATCATCTTCGAAATGAATCCCTTCGCCTGTCGAATTGATGACCAATACGTCCGAACACGAACGATGGGAGAATAGGAAAATTTGCAAAGTGTGGTGTCAAAATGGAATTAACGTTAGCGGCTTTAGAAAACATGAAGCTCAAAGAGCTGTATGAGCTCGCCAAGCAATACAAAATTTCATACTACAGCAAGTTGACGAAAAAGGAGCTTATTTTTGCGATTTTGAAAGCGCGTGCCGAACAAGACGGCCTCTTTTTCATGGAAGGCATCCTCGAAATCATTCCGTCGGAAGGATTCGGCTTTTTGCGCCCGATCAACTATTCCCCGAGCTCGGAAGACATTTACATTTCCGCTTCCCAAATCCGCCGTTTTGATTTGCGCAACGGGGATAAAGTATCCGGCAAAGTGCGGCCGCCGAAAGAAAATGAACGCTACTTCGGCTTGCTTCATGTCGAAGCGGTCAACGGCGAAGACCCGGAAGTCGCCAAGGAGCGCGTTCACTTTCCAGCGTTGACGCCGCTTTACCCGAATCGGCAAATGAAGCTGGAGACAACGCCGGACAAGCTGTCGACCCGCATCATCGACTTGATCGCTCCCGTCGGCTTTGGCCAGCGCGGGTTGATCGTCGCGCCGCCGAAAGCTGGCAAGACGATGCTGCTGAAGGAAATTGCCAACAGCATCACCACAAACCACCCGGATGTCGAGTTGATCGTCTTGCTCATTGACGAACGGCCGGAAGAAGTGACCGACATCGAGCGGTCGGTGCAAGGCGATGTCGTCAGCTCGACGTTTGATGAGGTGCCGGAAAACCATATTAAAGTGGCCGAGCTTGTCTTAGAACGGGCGATGCGATTAGTTGAGCATAAGCGTGACGTCGTCATTTTAATGGACAGCATCACCCGCCTCGCCCGGGCGTACAACTTAGTCATTCCGCCGAGCGGACGCACGCTCTCGGGCGGGATCGACCCAGCGGCGTTTCATCGCCCGAAGCGGTTTTTCGGCGCGGCGCGCAACATCGAAGAAGGCGGCAGCTTGACGATTTTGGCGACCGCCCTCATTGACACCGGGTCGCGCATGGATGACGTCATTTACGAGGAATTTAAAGGCACCGGCAACATGGAGCTCCATCTTGACCGCTCGCTCGCCGAGCGCCGCATTTTTCCAGCTATTGACATTCGCCGTTCGGGAACGCGCAAAGAGGAGCTGCTCATCCCAAAAGAACATTTGGAAAAGCTGTGGGCGATCCGCAAAACGATGGCCGATTCGCCCGACTTTATCGAGCGGTTTTTGAACAAATTGCGCCGGACGAAGTCAAACGAAGAGTTTTTCGCCTTGCTCGATCAGGAGTGGAAACAGGGCGGCCCGCTCCGTCTGTAGGCCGTTGGCGGAATTTGCCGCGAATCGCCCGTTGCAAACTGACAGAAAAGCTGTTATAATCTTAACATGTGTGTTTTGGCTATCGCCTTTTGGTTTGTGCGATCCGTGATTTGCACCGGCCGGGTTCGCTTCGGTGGAGTCCCGGCTGTTCCATGCGCTGCGCCTTGCCAAACGGGCGGGCGCGCATAAGCATGAAGCGTTCCATGCTACGAATCACTCTGTTTCCATCAGATACAGGGCGGAAGGAGATGAAAACGATGAAACAAGGCATCCATCCAGAGTACAAAAAAGTCATCGTCCGTTGTGCATGCGGCAACGAATTCGAAAGCGGTTCGGTCAAAGACGAGCTGCGCGTGGAGATTTGCTCGGAATGCCATCCGTTCTTCACGGGCAAACAAAAATTTGTTACGGCAGCGGGCCGCGTGGATAAATTCAATAAAAAATACGGCCTTAAGTAACAAGGACGTGACGAAAGCAGGCAAGCGAAACTTGCCTGCTTTTTCGTGAGAGCATATAGATGCAACGGAGAAGTTTACCATATCTTTGACGGAAAAGCGGTTTGCCCCTTTTCGACTGTCGGAGGAAAGCCACAGGCTTCTCCGTCACGACTTGGCGTGACGGAGGACCGAACAACCGCCTGCTTCACAGACCCATATATGGGTCTTTAAGCGGCGTTGTTCGGTCGCCCGACAGTCGATCAAATACTCGGTAAAAGTTGCAAATCGTAAAGCTTCAAATTGCATCTATACAGATGGAAGGCCGGTTGCTTACAAGGCTGATCCCGCTGATCGTCGCGATGGCAGACGGCAAGGAGCGGCCGATGGTTTGAGGACAGTGTTGTGTGAAAGGAGAGGCCCCAATGTACGTGATGACGCAGTCCGGCTGGCTTGAGGTCATTTGTGGATGCATGTTTTCCGGCAAATCAGAAGAATTGATTCGCCGCGTCCGCCGCGCTCAGTTTGCCAAGCAGGAAGTGAAAGTGTTCAAACCGACGATCGACAATCGTTATAGCGAAGACGCAGTCGTGTCGCACAACGGCAATTCGGTGATCGCCATTCCGGTCGCGACGCCGGCG
>NZ_ATCO01000041.1:0-12382 GCF_000422025.1 Geobacillus sp. WSUCF1
TTTTTTCGTTGTTAATATTTAAATACCCATTGTGCAACCAATATTTCGCGAACGGTTTGCCGGTCAGCGCCTCTGACTGGGCGATTTCGTTTTCATGGTGCGGGAATGTCAAGTCCTGGCCGCCGGCGTGGATATCGATCGTATCGCCCAAATATTTGCGCGCCATCGCCGAGCATTCGATATGCCAACCAGGCCGCCCTTTCCCCCATGGACTGTCCCAACAAATTTCTCCTTCCTTCGCTGCTTTCCAAAGGGCGAAATCAAGTGGATCGTCTTTTTTCTCTCCAATTTCGATGCGCGCCCCAGCTTGCAGCTCATCGATCGATTGATGAGACAGCTTGCCGTATTCGCGGAACTTGCGCGTCCGGTAATACACGTCGCCGTCGACTTCGTAGGCATATCCTTTGTCAATGAGCGCCTGAATGAATTCGATAATCGTATCAATGTTTTCGGTCACCCGCGGATGGATGTCCGCTTTTTTGCAGCCAAGCGCCTGAATGTCTTCAAAATACGCCTCAATAAACCGCTCAGCGATCGCCGGCACGCTCTCGCCGAGCTCGCGGGCCGCTTTGATCAACTTGTCATCAACATCGGTAAAGTTCGATACATACGTCACATCATAGCCGCGGAACTCCAAATAGCGGCGGATCGTGTCAAAAACGATGGCGGCCCGAGCATTGCCGATGTGAATATAATTATAGACGGTCGGGCCGCACACATACATTTTCACTTTATTCGGTTCCAGCGGCTCAAACGGTTCTTTTTTTTCGCGTCAGCGTATTATAAAGCCGGATGCTGCTCATACTCGTTCTTCCTTTCTTGTTGTTTCAATGCCTCAAGCTCGCTTTTCAGCCGGGCGATTTCCTCTTCAAGCTCCCGAAACCGGTCGGCGATCGGGTCAGGAAGGTCGGTATGGTTTAAATCTTTCTTCACTTTCACCCCGTCGCGCACAACGACGCGGCCCGGAATGCCAACGACGGTCGAATTGGGCGGTACGTCTTTTAACACGACCGACCCAGCGCCGATTTTCGAGTTTTCCCCGATCGTAATCGAACCGAGCACTTTTGCGCCGGCAGCGATCAAACAGTTGTCTTTGATCGTCGGGTGCCGCTTCCCTTTTTCTTTCCCTGTCCCGCCTAATGTGACCCCTTGATAGACGGTGACATTGTCGCCGATTTCGCACGTTTCGCCGATCACCACGCCCATGCCGTGGTCGATGAAAAAGCGGCGGCCGATTTTCGCGCCCGGATGGATTTCAATGCCAGTGAAAAAGCGGCTGATTTGCGAAATCAAGCGGGCAAGAAAGTAAAATTTCCGCTTGTAAAGCGCATGGGCGATCCGATGCGCCCAGATGGCATGCAGGCCGGAATATGTTAAAATGACTTCCAAATAGCTTCTCGCCGCCGGGTCTTGCTCAAAAATGACCTCAATATCCTCTTTTAACGTTTTAAACATCATGTCCTCCCTCCATCCCTCTAAGTTGTCTTGAATAAAAAAGCGTCCCTGTGCCGAAGACACAGAGACGCTTTTGGCGCGGTTCCACTCTGTTTAGCGAAACGGGGCGCCGTTTCGCTCACTCGATTCCGATAACGGAGATGCTCCGCTCCCCTCTACTGCAGAACGTCTCTGTTCCGGTTCGAAAGGAGACTCCGAGGCGCACTTCAGACAGCACCGAACATAAGCCGCTTCCAGCCAAGGCGGCTCTCTCTGGGATGCCGATGCTTCCTACTTCTCCTCGTCAACGCTTTTTCTTTATGCACTTGTTCCATCGAAATTTTATATTATTATACCACATCCATCATGCAAACGTGCATAGAGGCCGATTAAAATTTTTCTTGCAACGCCCGCTCCAGCCGCTCGATCACTTTTTCTTTGCCGAGCAACTGAATGGCAAACGGCAGCTCCGGTCCGTGCGTTTGTCCCGTCACCGCCGCGCGGATCGGCATAAACAACTTTTTCCCTTTTTGCCCGGTCGCCTTTTGCACCGCTTTAATGGCCGCTTTAATCTCGTCTGCCGTAAACGGCTCAAGCTCACGCACGCTCTCAAGGAAGGTGGAAAGCACAGCCGGCACTTGCTCTTCAGCAAGCACTTGACGCGCCTCGTCCTCGTAGTCGATTTCTTCTTTAAAGAACAGCTCAGACAGCGGGACGATCTCCGCACCGTAGCTCATTTGCTCTTGATACAAAGCAATTAAATCGCGCGCCCATTGCCGCTGTTCGTCCGTCATATCCGCCGGCAGGCGCCCGGCTTTCACTAAATGCGGCAAGGCCAGCTCGACAAGCCGGTCAAGATCAAGCTTTTTGATATATTGGTTGTTCATCCATGTCAGCTTTTTCGTATCAAACATGGACGGCGATTTTGACAGCCGGGAGACATCGAACATGCGGATCAGTTCGTCTTTCGTAAAAATTTCTTCCTCTCCTTCCGGCGACCAGCCAAGCAAAGCGAAAAAGTTGAACATCGCTTCCGGCAAATAGCCAAGTTCTTTGTATTGCGAGACGAACTGAATGATGGATTCATCGCGCTTAGACAGCTTTTTCCGCTGCTCGTTGACGATCAACGTCAAGTGCGCGAACTGCGGCGGCTCCCAGCCGAAGTACTCGTATACCATGAGCTGCTTCGGCGTATTGGACAAATGTTCCTCACCGCGAAACACATGGCTGATTTCCATTAAATGGTCGTCGATGACAACAGCGAAATTGTATGTCGGAATGCCATTCGCCTTGACAATCACCCAATCGCCGCCGACATCTTTCGATTCAAACACCACTTTGCCGCGCACTAAATCGTAAAATTCGTACTTTTTCCCTTCCGGCACCTTCAGGCGGATCGTATACGGCTTCCCTTGCGCCTCGAGCTCCGCGACCTGCTCCGGCGTCAAATGGCGGCATTTGCCGCTGTACTGCGGAGCGGCGATGCCGGCCGCCCGCTGCGCCTCCCGCTCGCGCTCGAGCTCTTCCGGCGTGCAAAAACATTTGTACGCATGCCCTTGCTCAAGCAATTCATTCACATATTTTCGGTAAATATCGAGCCGCTCCGTTTGCCGGTACGGCCCGTAGCCGCCATCTTGATCAATCGATTCATCATAATCAATGCCGAGCCATTTTAAGTTTTCGAGCTGCGACTTTTCGCCGCCTTCGACGTTCCGTTCAATATCTGTATCCTCGATGCGGACGATCATTTTTCCACCGTGATGGCGGGCAAACAAATAGTTAAACAGCGCTGTCCGCGCCCCGCCGATATGCAAATGGCCGGTTGGGCTCGGCGCATAGCGCACGCGCACCTCTTTTGCCATCATCCAAACCCTCCACTTCCATCAAAGCTTGTGCTATTATTGTACCGTTTATCGCGGCAAAGTTCAAAACAGACAGCTCTCGCCTAAGCCGCACCACGCCGCCGACGCCCCCCCTTTACACCTCCTAGCCAGGACGGCGAACAAAGCGCTTATGTATTAAGGGAACGAGGCCTTCCCAAATGATGTTGCCAAAGGCCGCTCCATTAGCTTTTTTGCAGCAAGACGACCGCCTGGGCGGCAATGCCTTCCTCCCGCCCAGTGAATCCAAGCTTCTCCGTCGTCGTTGCCTTCACATTGACTTGCGAGCGCTCGGCTTCCAGCAACCGAGCGATCACCGCCCTCATTTCTTCAATATACGGCGCCATCTTCGGCTTTTGTGCGATGATCGTGCAGTCGGCGTTCACGAGCCTATACCCTTCCTGCCGAGCGAGCGCCCATACGTGCGCCAACAGCTCAGCCGAGTCGGCATCTTTAAAGCGCGGATCTGTGTCCGGAAAATGCCGGCCGATATCGCCGGCGCCGATCGCCCCAAGGCATGCGTCCGCCACCGCATGAAGCAGCACGTCGGCATCTGAGTGGCCGAGCAGCCCCTTTTCATACGGAATGGTGACGCCGCCAATGATCAGCGGACGCCCTTCAACAAGCTGATGGACGTCAAACCCTTGTCCAATGCGAAACATCTCTCCACCCCCATCTATTCGGCCATCCGGCTTGCCAAAATCGCCTCAGCAAACAAAAGGTCCTCCGGCGTCGTCAGCTTAATATTGCGATAATCCCCTTCAATGATCTTCACCGGCTTGCCGATTCGCTCCACAAGGCTGGCGTCATCCGTGCCGAGATAGCCAGCCTGTTTCGCCGCTTCGTGCGCTTCCATGATCAAAGACAGACGAAAAGCTTGTGGCGTCTGCACCGCCCACAAGCTGGAACGATCAATCGTCTGTTCGACAAACAAACCGTTCGCTTTTTTGATCGTATCTTTCACCCGCACTGCCGGGATCGCCGCCCCGTACTGAACAGCGGCGTTCACGAGCTCGTGCAAATGATGGACGCGGACAAATGGGCGGGCGCCGTCATGGATGAGAACAATCTCCTCCCCCGCGAGCGCCTGCAATCCGTTGTAGACGCTATGCTGCCGCTCCTCGCCGCCGTCGGTAAGCGCGGCGACTTTTCGAATGCGAAAGCGGGCGAGCAGCTGCTCAAATCGGCTTCGCTCGGCTGGGTTGACGACGAGCACGATGCGGGTGCACCGCTCATCGCGCTCAAACACGTTCAGCGTCCGAACGATGAGCGGCTCACCGCCAAGCTCAAGGAATTGCTTGTTCATGCCGGCGTTCATCCGCTTTCCCCGCCCGGCCGCCAAGACAATCGCTTCGTAATTCATTGGCCGTTTCCCCTATTCGTTTTACAACGCTTTTTGCAGCAGTTTCAATTTGGCAAAAATCATTCTCCCCGCAGATGTTTGTAACACGCTGGTGACTAAAACGTCAACCCGTTTGCCGATATATTCTTTGCCATCTTCGACGACGATCATCGTCCCGTCGTCCAAATAGGCCACGCCTTGGTTATGCTCCTTCCCATCTTTAATGACGTGTACGTTCAGCTCCTCGCCTGGCAGCACGACCGGTTTGACGGCATTCGCTAAATCGTTGATATTCAAAACACGCACGTTTTGCAGCTCACATACTTTGTTTAAATTGAAATCGTTCGTCACGACAACGCCTTGAAGTTGCTTCGCCAGCTTGACGAGTTTGCTGTCGACTTCCTGGACGTCGCTGAAATCCGCTTCATGGATTTCCACTTTCATCGCCATTTCTTTTTGGATGCGGTTCAAAATATCCAAGCCGCGGCGGCCGCGGTTCCGCTTCAGCACATCGGACGAATCGGCGATATGCTGCAATTCTTCGAGCACAAACCGCGGAATGACAAGCGGCCCTTCCAAAAACCCGGTTTGGCAAATGTCTGCGATCCGCCCGTCGATGATGACGCTCGTATCCAAAATTTTCACAGCACCGCCCTTTGACGGTTCGTTTTCCGCTTCTCCACCTTTTTTCTTCGCCATGCGGTTGGACAAGGAAAATAAGTTCATCAACTCATTCCGTTTCTTTAAACCGACGCGAAACCCTAAGTAGCCAAGCAACACCGTCAAAAAAATCGGCAACACCGTATTCAACACTTGAATGTGAAACGACTGCAACGGCATGACAACGAAAAACGCGATAATAAGACCGAAAATCAGCCCGAGACTGCCAAACAGCACGTCGGCGGCCGGCGCCTTCACGAGCGTTTCCTCCACCCAGCGAATCATGTCGACCACATAATCGACAAGCCAAAACGTCAACAAAAAGAAAACGACTGCCCCCAGCACCGCAAGCGTATAAGAATTATTGAGAAGCGGCATGCCGCTCACATTCATCAGCTTAAGCAAGTCAGGAAAAAACATGGCGCCTAACGTTCCGCCCACGGCGAGGAAAAATAATTGCACAATGCGTTTGACCATCAGCCCATCTTCACCTCCCTATTTAACATTATAAACAGTTTCCAATGTTTGAAACCAATTGGAAGACAATTTTTAATCGTTTTTGAACATTCGACATCTGCTTGTAACAATAGCGAAAAACGCCGGCCAAACGCCATAGTTGTTTCGGATCACCCTACTATTTTTTACGTACATCAGAGCGAAAAGGTTCAATCCTTTTAGGCTGTTTATGCCTCTGCTTAAACACTTAAGAATGAAGAGGCGATGAATTTTTGATCGCTCATATCCCCTTGGGCGCGAAGAACCGGGTTGCGCAGGTGAAAGAGCGATTAACACATTGTATGCTCAAGCGCCTCGGCCACATGCGAAACACCGATCACTTGCACACCTTTTGGCGGCTGCCAGCCAGCTAAATTGTTTTTTGGCACAATGATGCGGGAAAAGCCTAATTTTACCGCCTCCTGCACGCGCTGTTCGATGCGCGAGACGCGGCGCACCTCTCCAGTTAAGCCGACTTCGCCGATAATGACATCCGCCGGATTCGTCGGCCGATCGCGAAAGCTCGAGGCGATGCTGACAGCGACCGCCAAGTCAATTGCCGGCTCATCAAGCTTCACGCCGCCCGCCACTTTCAAATAAGCATCTTGGTTTTGCAACAGCAGCCCAACCCGCTTTTCGAGCACGGCCATCAAAAGCGACACACGGTTATGGTCAAGGCCGGTTGCCATCCGTCTCGGGTTGCCGAAGCTCGTCGGCGAGACGAGCGCCTGGATTTCCACGAGCACCGGCCGCGTCCCTTCCATCGCCGCCACGACCGTCGAGCCAGCCGCTCCGCGCGACCGTTCTTCTAAAAACACTTCTGATGGGTTTTCCACTTCCTTCAGCCCAATGTCGCGCATCTCAAAAATGCCGATTTCGTTCGTTGAGCCAAAACGGTTTTTCACCGCTCGCAAAATGCGATACGTATGGTGTCGCTCCCCTTCAAAATAGAGAACGGTGTCCACCATATGTTCGAGCAGGCGCGGCCCGGCGATCGCCCCTTCCTTCGTCACATGACCGACGATAAAAATGGCAATGCCTTTTGTTTTCGCCAGCTTCATCAGCTCGGCCGTGCATTCGCGCACTTGGGCGACGCTGCCCGGTGCAGAGGAAATATCGGTGCGATACACCGTCTGAATCGAATCAATGATGACACAAGCAGGTTGAACCGTTTCAACCGCTGCCACAATGTATTCCAAATCTGCTTCCGCCAACACGTACAGCCGATCGCACTCCGCACGAAGGCGTCCAGCGCGCAGCTTTACTTGTTTGACCGATTCCTCACCGGAGACATACAGCACTTGATGCCCAGCGGCGGCCAGCTGCGCCGATGTTTGCAAAAGCAACGTTGATTTGCCAATGCCAGGGTCGCCGCCGATCAAAACGAGCGAACCTTTGACGATTCCACCGCCCAACACGCGATCGAGCTCCGCGCTGTTCGTTTTCATGCGCGGCTCTTGCACCGCCTCCACGGCTGTAATCGGGACCGGTTTGGCCGAACCCGCCCGCTCCGAATGAAGAAATGCGCCGCGCACAGTCGGTTTCTCCTGCTCCATTTCCTCAACAAACGAATTCCATGTTTGGCATCCCGGACAGCGTCCAAGCCATTTGGCCGACTCATATCCACACTCTTGGCAAACGAACTTCGTTTTCTTCTTCGCCATCGATCTTAACCCTTTCTGTAACGTTTTCCAACGAAAAAAAGGCATGGGCAGGAAGCTGCCGCATGCCTTTTCTTCCCTCACACGACCGCCTGTTTCGACAATACGACAAACTCCCCGTCTTTGACATCCACGACGACTTTTTGCCCTTTGGCGATCGTGCCTTTTAACAATTCTTCGGACAAACGGTCTTCAACATGCTTTTGCAAGGCGCGGCGCAGCGGACGGGCACCGTATTCTGGATCGAACCCTTCGGCGGCGATTTTCTCAATGGCGGCCTCCGTCAGCTCAAGATCAATGTCTTGCTCTTTCAGCCGCTTCACGAGCGTATCGGCCATCAATCGGACGATTTGTTTCAGATGGTCTTTTTCGAGCGAATGGAAGACGATGATTTCGTCGATCCGGTTTAAAAACTCTGGACGGAATGCTTTTTTCAGCTCATCCATCACTTTGCTTTTCATATCTTTGTATTGCTGGTTCCCGTCTTGAATGTTGAAGCCAACGTACTTATTCCGTTTCAGCGCATCGGCGCCGACGTTGGACGTCATGATGATGATCGTGTTGCGGAAGTCGACCGTCCGCCCTTTCGAGTCAGTCAGCCGCCCATCTTCCAACACTTGCAGCAAAATATTGAACACGTCCGGATGCGCTTTTTCCATCTCATCTAACAGGACAACCGAATACGGCTTGCGGCGCACTTTTTCCGTCAGCTGGCCGCCTTCTTCATAACCGACATACCCCGGCGGCGACCCGATGAGCCGCGATGTCGAGTGTTTTTCCATATACTCGGACATATCGATGCGAATGAGGCGTCTTCATCGCCAAACATCGCTTCTGCCAAGCTCGGGCCAACTCCGTTTTCCCAACGCCGGTCGGACCAAGGAAAATGAACGAACCGATCGGGCGTTTCGGGTCTTTCAGGCCAGCACGGGCGCGGCGCACCGCTTTGGCGACCGCTTTGACCGCCTCGTCTTGGCCGACGACACGCGAATGCAAAATTTCTTCCAGCTTGAGCAGCCGCTCCGTTTCCGTCTCAGCGAGCTTCGATACTGGAATGCCGGTCCAACTCGAGACGACCGCGGCGATGTCTTCGACCGTCACTTCCAAATTTTCTTGGCCTTGTTTTTCTTTCCACGCACGTTTCGTTTCCTCCAGTTCTTCGCGCAGCCGCTGTTCCATATCGCGCAGCGATGCTGCTTTTTCAAATTCTTGGCTTTGCACGGCCGCGTCTTTTTCTTTCCGCACTTCCTCGAGCTTTTGTTCAAGTTCTTTCAATTTCGGCGGTGCGGTGAACGAACGAAGGCGCACTTTCGAGCAAGCCTCGTCGATCAAATCGATCGCCTTATCCGGCAAGAAACGGTCGGTAATGTAGCGGTCGGACAATTTGACGGCTTGCACGATCGCCTCGTCGGAAATCGAAACGCGGTGGTGCGCTTCATACCGATCGCGCAACCCTTTTAAAATTTGGATCGATTCTTCCACTGTCGGTTCATCAACGTAAATCGGCTGAAAGCGGCGTTCAAGCGCGGCGTCTTTTTCAATATATTTCCGGTATTCATCGAGCGTTGTCGCGCCGATGCATTGAAGCTCCCCGCGCGCCAACGCCGGTTTCAAGATGTTCGACGCGTCGATCGCTCCTTCTGCCCCACCGGCGCCAATTAATGTATGCAACTCATCGATGAACAAGATGATGTTGCCCGCTTGACGAATTTCATCCATCACTTTTTTCAGCCGGTCTTCAAATTCCCCCCGGTATTTCGTTCCGGCGACGACCGTCCCCATATCGAGCGTCATGACCCGCTTGTCGCGCAGCGTTTCCGGCACTTCGTTATTGACGATTTGTTGGGCTAACCCTTCAGCAATGGCCGTTTTCCCAACGCCCGGCTCGCCGATCAACACCGGATTATTTTTCGTCCGCCGGCTTAATACTTCAATGACGCGCTGAATTTCTTTACTGCGGCCGATGACCGGGTCCAGCCGTCCTTCGCGGGCAATCGCTGTCAAATCACGGGCGAGGCTGTCAAGCGTCGGAGTGCTCACATGCGACGCGCCGCCGCCATGGCCTGACATCGACTCATTGCTGCCGAGCAGCTGCAACACTTGCTGGCGCGCTTTGTTCAAGCTTACTCCCAAGTTGTTCAGCACGCGGGCGGCCACCCCTTCGCCTTCGCGGATCAACCCAAGCAAAATATGTTCTGTGCCGACGTATGAATGGCCGAGCTTCCGCGCTTCATCCATCGACAGCTCAATGACTTTTTTCGCCCGCGGTGTATAGTGGATCGTATGCGACACTTCACTGCCACGGCCGATGAGCGATTCGACTTCTTTTTGAATTTTATCTGGGCCGAGCCCAAGCGCCATGAGCGCCTTAGCCGCGATCCCCTCGCCCTCGCGGATGAGGCCGAGCAAAATATGTTCTGTGCCGATATTGTTATGGCCGAGGCGAATGGCTTCTTCCTGCGCCAGCGCCAGCACTTTTTGCGCCCGTTCCGTAAATCTGCCAAACATCATCGTTCATCACCCTCCATCTTTCTTCGTTCCTCCATCTTTAAACGCTCCCGGATCAGCGCCGCGCGGCGGACGTCCCGTTCTTCAGGGCGAAGCGCCCCGCCGGCATATTGCTGCAAAAATCCCGGCTGCGTCAAAATCATCAGCTCATTTAAAATGTTGCGCGAGATGTTCTTGATATATCCTAGATCAATCCCTAAGCGAACATCGGACAGACATTGCGCCGCTTCTTTCGATTCGATGACGCGGCAGTTGGCCAGTATGCCGTATGAACGGAACACCTTGTCTTCTAATTGTATGCCCAAAGTTTTCACTAATGCCTGACGAGCCGCTCTTTCTTGGGCGATCAGCTGCTGAACGATCGTATGCAAATCAGCAACAATGTCTTCCTCCGATTTCCCAAGCGTGATCTGGTTGGAAATTTGGAATATATTTCCCAACGCTTCACTCCCTTCACCGTATGTTCCACGGACAACAAGCCCAAGCTGGTTGATGGCAGGAATAATACGGTTAATTTGTTGCGTCAGCACAAGCGCCGGAAGATGCATCATCACCGAAGCCCGCAATCCCGTCCCGACATTGGTCGGGCAGCTCGTTAAATAACCAAGCCGCTCGTCAAAGGCATAGTTGACATACCCTTCAATCCAATCGTCCAATTCGCTCGCCGCCTCGAGAGCCTCAGCAAGCTGCAACCCCGGGAATAGGCATTGGATGCGGATATGATCCTCCTCGTTGATCATGATGCTGATTTCTTCATTTTCCGAAAGCAGACAAGCGCCAAACGGCGAATCCTCAGCCAGATGCGGACTAATTAAGTGTTTTTCTACCAATACCCGTTTTTCAATCGGCTGAAGCTCCGACATTTTCAACAACTCGAAGCGGCCTGCCCCTCCGTAAGAACGATGGGCGAACGTCCGTTCAAACAACGCGACGATTTGCATCGCTTCTTCACTGCTAAACAGCGTTGGAAAACGAAAGTCAACGATGTTGCGCGCCAGTCGGATGCGACTGCTTAAGACGATGTCCGAATCCGGCCCCTCTTGGCTCATCCACGCGCTGACCGCCGTATTGAAAAACTTCTCGAACGACATACCGCTTACATATCCCCCTCTCCGCGTCGACGCAGTTCATCCTCCAACGAGCGGATTTGGTCGCGCACCTCGGCCGCCCGCTCGAATTCCTCACGAGCGACGAGCTCCTGAAGCTTTTGTTTCAACATAGCAAGTTGCTTGCGCAAATGGAGAACGCCGCCTTTTCGCTTCGGAATTTTTCCTGAATGAGCGGTATTGCCGCTATGGAGCCGTTTCAAAATCGGCGGCAAGTAGCGTGCAAACGTCCGGTAGCAGTTAGCGCAGCCGAACCGCCCGATTTGTGTGAATTGATGGTATGTCATTTGGCACGTCTCACATTGAAGTACATCCGGGTTCGGAAACGCGTTCGCCGTCATCTCTTTCATCGGCGCTTGAAAGTTAAGAAGCCCCGCCAACAAGTTGTTGAGTGAAAAATCATCATTGCCGTAGAACGTAAACATATGGCCATGCTCTCTGGCGCATTGCTCGCAAAGATGGAACTCCGTTTTCTCTCCGTTTACAATTTTTGTAAAGTGCATCGTGGCCGGCCGCTGCTTGCATTCTTGGCAAATCAATGCCTCCCCCTCCCCCTATTTGTATTTCAGCGACGTCAGCATCGCTTTTAACATGCGGGCCCGCAGTTCGTCCCGCTCGGGCAAATCGATATATAAAACAGAACGATCCATAGCGCTTAACATAATTTTCGCTTCCCGCTCCGAAATTACCTTTTCTTCAACGAGACGTTTTACCACATCTTCAGCATTCGATTGGCTGATGCGGTGGCCGACAAGCTCGAGCAGCTGGTCAATAAGCTGTGCTTCACTCTTTGTCTTCACTTTCATAATGCGGATATACCCACCGCCACCGCGCTTGCTTTCGACGATGTACCCTCTTTCAAGGGTAAACCTCGTATTGATGACATAGTTGATCTGCGACGGAACACATTGGAATTTATTAGCGATTTCGCTTCGTTTAATTTCAACGATATCTTGGTCGCTCATATTGAGCACTTGCTTTAAATATTGCTCAATGATGTCGGAAATGTTCGGCACTCTACCTACCACCTTCCTTACAACCAAGCTGCCTGGCGATGGGCCGTCCGCTGACAAGGACACCCCACTGCCTATTCGTTGACTTTGACTATATTTGACCTTACTCTTACTATACAATGTATTACGGAAAATTTCAAGAGTGACCAAAGAAGGAAAACTAACTATAGAATATCCGTTTTTCTCGACAATAAAACGTCAAGCAGCCGAATAAATGAAAAAGCACGCCTTTTCTTCCAAGGAAAGAAAAGACGTGCTTTCCATTTTGCCTAGCAGCGACCTA
>NZ_ATCO01000042.1:0-27710 GCF_000422025.1 Geobacillus sp. WSUCF1
CACCACACCATTATCATGAGCATGAACGTGTAAGGCAAACATATCCCGCCCACCGTCATCCTTAGCAGGCGGCAAGAAGAAGCGCCTTTGCCCGAACGCAAAGCGCCCATAGTGGTGTTCAGTCCGATTCATCTAATCAATCGCCTGGCGCGCACGGTCTTGCAGCATTTTCACCCCAGCGAGTGAAATCAAGCCCATGACGACGATATAGAAGGAGATGGCGGTGGCGCTGCCGTATTTGTGCAACAGCCACGTGCTGATGAGCGGGGCTGGGCCGCCGGCGATGATCGAGGCCAGCTGGTAGCCGAGCGAAGCGCCGCTGTAGCGAAGCCGCGTCGGGAAGTTTTCCGCGATCATGGCCGCCTGCGGGCCATACAGCATGCCGTGGAACACCATGGCCACGACCGTCGCCAAGAAGATGAGCCCGACGCTTTTCGTATTGACCAGCCAGTAATACGGAAACGCCCAAAGCATCAACAAAATCGTGCCCGTCATGTAGACGCGGCGGCGGCCCCACCGATCGGATAAATGGCCGGAATAGACGATCGAAAGCGCGTTGATCACCGCAGCGATAATCGTCACATTGACGAAAATGCTTTTTTCCATCCCCAAAAATGTCGTCCCATAGCTGACGATAAACGTGACAAAAATGTAGAATGACCCGTTTTCAATCACCCGCGCAAGCGCTGACCATAGAATTTCGCGCGGATGCTTGACCAGCACCTCGCCGACCGGCATCTTGCTCGTCTCTTGTTTTTTCATCGCTTCTTGGAACAGCGGCGATTCGAGCACTTTCAGCCGGATGTACAGCCCGATGGCGATGAGAAGGAAGCTTATGAGAAACGGAACGCGCCATCCCCACGCATAAAAGCTGTCGCCGCCAGCCGCAAGCATCAGCGTCGTCACAAGGGAAGAGGACAACAGCCCGAACGGCACGCCCATTTGCGGCAGCGAGGCCATAAACCCACGCCGTTTGCCTTCTTCCCACTCCATCGCAATCAAAATTGCGCCGCCCCATTCCCCGCCGACGCCAATGCCTTGAATGAGACGCAGCGCGGTCACCAGCACCGGCGCCCACAGGCCGATTTGCTCATAGGTCGGCATCAGGCCGATCAACGCCGTCGCCAATCCCATCAACAGCAGCGTGGCGACCAACGTCGCCTTCCGGCCGATGCGGTCGCCGAAATGGCCGAAAATCGCGGCGCCGACCGGCCTGGCGATAAATCCTAACGCAAAGGTGGTAAAGGATTGCATCAGGGCGACGTACGAATCTCCCTCTGGAAAGAATAATTGTGGAAACACGAGAGCGGCCATCGTCCCGTAAAGGAAGAAATCGTACCATTCAATCGTCGTGCCGACCACACTGGAAATCGCCGCCCGCTTTTTTTGACGCTTCAATTCCACCGTATCCATCATCGTTACAGCCATTCACAACACCCCTTTCACGCAATCAAAGTGCGCGCATCTCATGGAAACGGAAAAACAAATGGATGATAGCAAAAAAACGAACATAATGTTAGCGCTTCCAAAAACAAACCGTCATGGACTCGTTTCTTTGTCAGACCGTCATGACGTTTCACAAGCCCGTCATGGAGCTTTCCCTTCCCGCGCTACAAGCACATGCACAACGGCATCGACGACCGTTTCTTCCCGCTGGTTGACAATCCGCTGATGCACCGTGACGAGCCCGGCTTCCTCGCCCCGTTCCGTCAACCGCTTCACTTCCGATTCCACGTAAATCGTATCGCCGATTTTCACCGGACGGACGAAGCGGAGCGCGTCGATGCCGTAAAAAGCGAGCACACATCCCGGCTCCATCACCCATAGTCCCGTCGCCACCGACATTGTCAGCATCCCGTGGGCGATCCGTTCGCCAAACCGCGTCTGCCGTGCGTACTCGCGGTCGAGATGGAGCGGATAAAAATCACCGGAAACGCCGGCAAACTGCACAATATCAGCTTCGGTAATCGTCCGCCCGCGCGAACGGTGGCGCTCGCCAAGTGCATACTGTTCAAACGGACGGTCAAATCGCACGCCTTCCCCTCCTCTTGATTGGTGCAAAAAAGAGTAAAATGAAATTCCACCCCCTTCCGGTCTGACAGCTATATTTTTCTAATATTCAGAATATTGTCTGTGTAGATTTTCCTTTGCGCATCCCTCCCCGCCAGCCGTCTGTCATTAACATATGAACGGAGTGAAGCGGATAGAACTGCTCCTCCTCTGTTTCGTGTTTCAAAATGGGCATTACCCAAAAAACAAAAGGATGCTCACCTGGCATCCTTTTTCATGTTCGTTCTTTATTCTTTTACCGAGCCGGACGTGAGCCCAGAGACGATGCGGCGCTGAAACAACAGCACCATGATCACAAGCGGGATCGTCACCACCACGGTGGCTGCAGAAATTTCGCCCCACGGGATCGTATACTGGCCTTGGAACATGGCAATGCCGACCGGAACGGTTTTGTATGTTTCCGCTGTGTTGATCGTCAAGGCAAATAAAAATTCGTTCCATGCGGCAATGAAGACGAGAATGGACGTCGTAAACACCCCTGGCACAGCGAGCGGCAAAATGATTTTAAAATACGTCTGCATCGGCGTCGCCCCGTCCATTTTCGCCGCTTCTTCCAAGTCAAACGGAATCTTACGGAAAAAGGTGACAAGCAGCCAAATCGACAACGGCAAGGCAAACGTCGTATACGGAATGATCAATCCTAAGTAGCTGTTCGTCAACCCGAACTTTTTCACAAACATGTAAATCGGAGAAATGGTGGCAATTTGCGGAAACATGGATACAGCCAACACCAAGCCGAGAATGACCGTCTTGCCTTTAAATTCAAGGCGCGCGATCGCATAAGCCGCAAACGCGGCGACAAAGACCGTATACACCGTCGTAATGGTCGCCACGACCGTGCTGTTCCATAAATAGCGCAAAAACGGGTAATTGACAAAGACCGATACATAGGATTTTAAGGTCGGATGGCTCGTCAACCAATCGAACGCTTTGTCGCCAAACAATTCGCTAAGCGGCTTAATGGAACTGAGCAAAACCCATAAAAACGGAAACATCACAAAGAACACAAACAGGGCTAAAAACACGTAAAAGAGCGGACCTGCTTTTTTCGTCATGATCCCACCTCGCTTATCGTTTCACACTCGCGCTGTCAGACAGCAAATCCTTTCCAAGCCACTTAATATAAATCATCGAAATGATGGCTACGCAGAGAAATACAACGACCGCCAGCGCCGACCCCGCGCCGAAATTCGTCTGCGAGAACATGACTTTATACGCTAAAATCGAAATCGTCTCCGTCGAGTTCGCCGGCCCTCCGCCGGTTAAGACGTAAATCAGGTCGAACACGCGGAACGCATCGAGCGTGCGGAACAACAATGCGACTAAAATGCTTGATTTTAACAGAGGCAGCGTGATTTGGGTGAATTGCTGCCATTTGGTGGCCCCGTCGATCGAGGCGGCCTCATACAACGAACTCGGAATCGTTTGCAGCCCGGCCAGCAGCAAAAGCGCCATATAAGGGGTTGTCTTCCATACATCGGCAAAAATGACCGCAAACATCGCCCCCGCTTCCGTCGTCAACAAATCTCCCATCCGGTCGACCAAACCGATTGTTTCAAAATAATGGGCGACAATGCCGTTTTGTCCATCATATAAAAATTTCCACATCAGCGCCGATACGGCAGTCGGAATCGCCCACGGAATCAAAATCGTCGCCCGCACCACCCCTCGTCCAAAAAAGGCCTTATTGATGAGCAACGCAATTCCGAGCCCTAACACTAGCTCAATGGCGACCGACACGACCGTAAAGAACGTCGTATTCCATAACGCCTTCCATAAGCGCATGTCGCTGAAGCTGTCCTTATAATGCTTGAGGCCGACAAAGTTCGGCTCGATCACAACCCCTTCGAGCCCTTCGGCCAAGCCGACGACTTTATCCGCCTGCTGCAGTTCGCCCGCTTTTTTCATCTCCTTCAGCGCTCGGACGACATCATCAACCGTGTCGGTCAGCCGCTCGGCCGTCTGTTTGTCCAGCTCGACGATCTTCAGCTCATCGCTTGGCGTCTCGAAATTGTCGAGCACTTCGTTCACTTTGTCATATTGCCTTGCCACTTGATCATTCGAACGGATCGCCGCATCCAGTTTCGCGAGCTTTTGTTCGATTTGCGCCAACGTTTGTTTCGTTTGTCCATCCGCAGCCGCCATTTCCTGCTTAAGAGCGCTTTTGAGGAACGGATAGTTTTGTAGATATCCTTCCAGATCGAGGCTGTAACTCCAGTGAATCGACGATTTGGTCGGGTCGTTGAGCCGATAGTCGAACAAGCTGTAATAAAAGGACTGGATGACAGGCCAAATGGCGATCGCTAAAATGAGCAGCATGGCCGGCGCGACGAGCGAATAGCCTAATAGGCGCTCCATTCGCTTTTCATTCCTCATCGCTGTTCTCTCCCTTCTGCTTGGAAAAGGATATTAGCCTTCAGCACCGGGCAGATGACGGCCTGAAGGCTAATGAACCGAAAGTGGTCAAACAACATGGCGTTCTTTGTTTGGCTGATGGGGCATTGGCCGGCGTTGGCCGGATTCAGATCGGCCACAAGCGCCGACCCAGTCATTCGACTTACTTATTCAAGGCTGCTTTCATTTCTTTTTCCATATTGGCCACAGCTTGTTCGACCGTCAGCTCCCCGGCCAGCGCTTTCGATACGTTGATTTGGATGATTTCCGAAATTTCTGGATAGTTCGGGACGACCGGGCGCGGCACAGCGGCGTTCAACGCATTGACAAATCCTTCTTCCGCAAAGAACGGATTGGCTTTTAAGACATCTGGATCTTTAAACAATTCCGGAAGCGTTGGCGCTAAACCGCCGTAAATCGCAGAAATTTTTTGCCCCTCCGGCCCCGTCATAAATTTGACAAATTCCCATGCTTCTTTCGGATGTTTCGAATATTTGTTGATCGCGGTCATCCAGCCGCCCAGCGCGGCAGCCGAACCTTTGTCTCCGGCCGGAAGCGGAGCCACGCCGACTTTGCCGACGATTTTCGATTGTTCTTTGTCGTTCGCTAGCGCGTATTGATAAGGCCAGTTGCGGATAAACGGCGATTGTCCTTCAATGAACGCGGTATGGGATTCCGGTTCCATAAACGTTGTCACGTTGCTCGGCACGACATCCGATTGAACGATTTCGACCATTTTTTTCAAACCTTTAATAGCTTCGGGACTGTTGACGACGACGTTGCCGTTTTCGTCGACAATTTTCCCTCCATACGAAGCGATAAATTCTACCGCGTTGCAGACGAGCCCCTCATACTGCTTGGCCTGCATCAAATAACCGAACTTCGTGCCGCCTTTTCCTTTCAGCTCTTTTGCCGTCTTTAACAATTCATCCCATGTTTTCGGCACTTTCTCCTCAGGCACGAGGTCGGTGCGATAAAACAGCATACCGGTGTCAATAAATTTCGGCATTGCCCATTGCTTGCCATTAAAGTTGCCGGCCGCAAGCGCCCCTTGGTTGTATTTGCTGAGGTCAATGCCGTCTTTCTCAATAAAACGGTCGAGCGGCAGCGTATAACCCGCTTGTGCAAACTCCGCCGGCCAAATGACGTCAAGATCCATGACATCGATTTCCGATGACTGCGCATTTAACATCGTAACGTAAGCATCATGCTGCTTCCCGGTGTCAGCCGGCATTTCACGAAATTCAACATCGATGTTCGGATGCGCTTTTTCGAACGCTTCGATGATTTTTTCGGTCGCTTTCGTGGAATCTTGGCCGCGGGCATAGACAATTTTCACTTTTTCCGACTCGCCCGTGTTTCCTGCTTCTTTTTTGCTGTCTTGGCCCGTCTGGCTCTCGCTTTGGCCGCCGGAGCATGCCGCGAGCCCCATCGTAAGCGCTAACAAAACAGCCGATGTTTTGAGTGTCTTTTTCACCATGATTCTCCCCCTTTAAATTTTGGATTTGTCAAACACCGCATGGCATCGCGTATAGTGGTTGCTTCGACTGCCCCAATCACCCCCTGGACATGACATCCATTGACGTTTGACTTGGCATCCCCCACTGCTTGTCTATACACATTCTTTGTAATCGATTACATACAAAACGATGAACACCCTCATGTCCGCTTTTTTCTTTCCTCTCGAAGCTGAAAACGTGCAGTGTTCCCATGCTTCCCTGTTCAACCAAAGCAACCTGTCTAGGCCGTCGGTCACCCTGCCCGCTTTGCCAGCTTCTTTTTGCACCTTGGTTATGTAATCGATTACAAAATCATCTTACATTGCCGAAAAATCGTTCGTCAAGTCCCTAAATGCTTTTTTTGCTTTATAAACAAAGAACCCCAAGCAAACTCGCTTGGGATGTTCCTTCACACCTCCACCGTCTTCCCTTCCTCGACGATATGATAAAGCAAATGCGCCAGGTGGTGGATCGGTCCGTATTCCTCTTCGCCGTCTTCCGTCATTTCTTCTTCGTCGGCGAATTCAAGGTCGTTCAAATACAGCGCCATAAATTCGTAAAAGTCTTTCAGCTCAAAGCTGTAGCACGCGCTCGGGTCTTCGTTGTCTTCTTCATATTGAAGCATTAAATACGATACGTTGCCTTCGTTGTCCTCAGCGTCGAAAAAGACGAAATAGCCGATATTGGTGTCAAGGTCAAACAGATGCCGCGTCCCGCCCTCGGTCGCCTTGTCAAAATCCTCTTGGCTCAACTTGCCGACGTTCATCGCTTCGACGTCGTCTTCGCGGTGAAACTGGACCGTAAATGTTTTCATCGTGATTGCCTCCTTAGAAAATGCTTAATGAATACGTTTTTGACAGCCGCTCGAGCAGTTTCACCCCGGTCAAGCTGTTCCCTTTATCATCGAGAGCCGGGCCGAAAATACCGATGCCGCACCGGCCCGGGACGGCGGCGAGAATGCCGCCTGAAACGCCGCTTTTCGCCGGAATGCCGACTTTGATGGCAAATTCCCCAGATGCGTTGTACATGCCGCACGTGACCATAAATGTTTTGCAAATGCGGGCGACATCAAGCGGCATGATCGGCTCGCCCGAATGCGGGTCGCGCCCGTCAAGCGCGAACACCAAGCCGATGCGCGCCAGGTCGATGCACGTCATTTCAATGGCGCACTGCTTCGTGTACAAATCCATCAGCTCTTCGACATCTTCGTCAATGATACGATGCTGCTTGAGAAAATAGCAAAGCGAACGGTTCAAAAACGCGGTTTCAAATTCGGAGCGGGCCACTTCCTCCGAATACGCGATCTGTTCGTTGCCCGCCAATCGGCGAACAAACGCCAACAGCCGTTCCAGCCGTTCGGACACCGAGCCGCCTTGAATCATCGACGTGACGACAAGCGCGCCGGCGTTAATCATCGGATTCAGCGGCTTGGCAGGCTTTTCCTCTAATTTGGCAATGGAATGAAACGGATAATCCGTCGGCTCCATGCCGACTTTATGGAACACTTCATCTTCTCCGTGATCCATCAACACAAGGGCCAGGGCAAGAATTTTGGAAATGCTTTGCAGCGTCACTTTCACCGTCACATCCCCGGCGCTTGCCACCTTGCCGTCCGGGGTGTAAACGGCAACTGACAGTTCATTTGGATCGGCCTTGCCCAAGGCGGGAATGTAATCGGCTACTTTTCCATAGCGGGCGTACTGTTTCGCTTCTTCGACAAAGCGGACCAATTGTTCTTGACTGTACACAGGCATCACCGATCGTTAGTATCGCCTGTTTTTTCCGTTTCTATGCCCAAACGATGCAAACAGCGGCGATTTCAGACAGGGGGGGCGCTTTGCCCTCGCCAAGCGGACCGCCGGCAAAAACCGCCCCGCTCTCCTCCAGTCGGCGGCCTGAACCTGCTGTTTGAACAGCAGCCGTTTTTCTTATTCTTCTTCGGCAAATACGTTTTTTAATTCGATCGCAAATCCGGGAAACAGACGGACAGGAATCGTATCATCGCGGACATACATCCCTTGATGGCGGAATCTTCCTTCTTCGAGCACATAGACATCAATCGTCTCATTCATCGGATCGGCAATCCAATATTCTTTCACCCCTGCCCGCTCATAACGGTGAAATTTGACAATTTTGTCCTTGCGCACCGTCGATTTTGAAATAATCTCCACAACGAGATCCGGCACGCCGACAATTCGTTTTTCGCGAATTTTGCTTTTGTCGCAGACAACGACAAGATCCGGCTCAACCCATTCGCGAATTTGTTCCGGATCATCCCGATCCGCCAAACAAACGTCGATCGGAGCGCCAAATACGGTGCATGTTTTTCCACGCAAATAGGCCGCAAATTCCACCAACAATTCACGTTGCACGGCCTGATGTTTCGGCGTCGGAGCGGGGGACATGTTGAAGACTTGGCCATCAATGACCTCATAGCGTACATCTTCGTCAAGCATCATATATTGCGCATAAGTAAACGGCTGCCCTTTTTCCGGCGCTGGCATGAAAACGGCCTCCTTTCCTCTTTTCTTTTTAGTATACTTGAATACCGCCTGGCAACCTAGCGTTTTCTTTTTCTCCACAACCCGTTGTAGGCAAGGGAGACCGGTTTCAAGTATAATGAAAAAGAGGTGAGGAGCATGCAAGAAGCCATCAACATGCCCCCGTCCCCGTCATGGGAACATCAAATCGTTTGCGACAATCTTGTTTCCATGATCAAAGGAAAAAGCCCATGTCAACCGATTTCAAACTTGTCCGTGAAACTCGAAAAGAACGGAAACGTGATGAACGAGTTTATCCAGCCGGATGTCGCTGTCTATTGCGAACGGCCTGAAAAAATCATCGGCGGTTATAAGGGGCGGCCGCTCATTGTCATCGAAGTTGTCAGCCCGTCAACCTACAAAATCGATGTGACGCTGAAAAAAGATTTGTACTGCGCCTACGGAGTGGAAGAATACTGGATCGTTGACCCATACAACAAAACGATCCGTCAGTGCACACTCGAACATGATCGATACGCCGAGACGATCATCGCCTGCGGAGAAACGTTCGATTCTGTGATCGGAACAATGGACACTGCGCTCGTGTTTCAAGGTGTTTAACCGCCTGTTGATCGCCGGCGACGCCCTCTCCACCGAAGCCGGGCGACTATGGGCGGAATTCGGCGGCACACCTGATATGGGCGAAGCCATGCACTCTGTCCGCAAATTGCTTGAATTTGATATCGAGACGGCCATCTGTTACCACGGTGAAGCATGCCGCGGCGATATTCGCGAACAATTGGAGCGAATTGTTTCATCGATGGCATAACCTCATTCGGCGGCACAGCCCTGACAGACGAAGCCTTCTTTTTTGTTAACATCGGGGATGCCGACAACGGCATCCTTTTCTGATTTCCTGAAAAATTAGCCATTGATCTTATCCCGTTTTTCTTGTATAATGAAGTATGTCTGACAAACCATTTCGGGATGTAGCTCAGCTTGGTAGAGCACACGCATGGGGTGCGTGGGGTCGCAGGTTCAAATCCTGTCATCCCGATCGAAGGAAACCAGCCGAAAAAACGTTCGGCTGGTTTTTTTGTTCTCTCACGCGTTTCCTCCTCGTGACGCCGTTTTTCCCTATGAAATCAATCCAATCTGCCTTCCTGCCCAAGCGATACGGTCAACCGCCATATCAATGTCTTCTTCCGTCATCGCGGCGGTGATGGAAAAGCGAATGCGCGCCGTTCCCTCAGGGACGGTCGGCGGCCGGATGGCGATTGCGGCAAGGCCCGCTTCCTGCAGCAACTCGCTCATCGCCACAGCCTGGTCGTTCGGGCCGACGATCACCGGAACGATCGGCGTCTCGCTGCCGCCGGTGTCAAACCCAAGCTGTTTCAGTTTCGTGCGGAACTGTTCGCTTAAGGCGTGCAGCCGCTCGCGCCGCTTTGGCTCGGATTGAACGATATGAATAGCCGCTTCATTGGCGGCGAGAACCGCCGGCGGCAAGGCGGTGGTAAAAATGAAGCTGCGGGCGCTGTTGATCAAATAGTCGACCAGCCACGGCTCTCCTGTTACATACGCGCCAAAGCTGCCAAGCGCTTTGCTGAAGGTGCCGATGGCGATTACATCCTCTTCCTTCTCAAGCCCGAAATGGTGAAGCAGCCCTTCGCCGTTCGGTCCAAACACACCGCCGCTGTGTGCTTCATCGACAATTAACATCGCGCGGTAGCGCCGTTTCAACTCGACAAGCTTCGGTAGTGGCGCTAGATCGCCGTCCATGCTGAAGACGGCATCGGTGACGATCCATTTCCGCTTATCGGGCGGAGATTGCTTCAACAATGATTCCAGCTGATCGATGTCGTTATGCCGATAGCAGAAACAGGCGGCTTTGCTCAAGCGGATGCCATCAATCAAGCTCGCATGGTTCAACTCGTCACTAAAAACAAGATCATCGCGGCCGACTAACGCTGTCAATACGCCGATGTTGGCCGTGTAGCCGCTGTTGAAAATAAGCGCCGCTTCTGCTCTTTTCCATTGTTTCAATGCGGCTTCCGCCCGCTCATAGAGCGGATGATTGCCGACGACGAGCCGCGACGCGCCCGCTCCGGCTCCGTAGGTTCGCATCGCCTCACAGCCCGCCTCAATCAGCCGCCTATCATCCGCTAACCCTAAATAATTATTGGACGCTAAATTCAACATCGGCTTTCCGTCCAACATGACCGAAGCGCCTGACGCCTCTGCCCGGCGCAGCTGGCGCTTTTGCGCTTTTTGTTCCCATTCGAGCAGTTGGGCGGTTAGTTCGGTTTTCATCCCTATCCCTCCTTATATGTAAACTGTTTATAAAAAATAGTTTACATTAAAACCCGCAACTCGGCTAGGAAAAGATGATCGGTTTTGTTAATTGATTATTTAGCACATTGTTTTGGAAATTATTCTTTTCCACCCTCGACCGCATGCATAGTTCAATCGCAGACATGTCATACTATGCGTGTTATCGGCAAAAAGGAGGTGGTGGAAATGGACGTCCGTCGGGCGCAAGAAATCGCGTCGTCGCCGGTGATGGCAAACGTCACGTACAACGGCCAGCGCATTTACATTGAGCATGTTGACCAACAAAAAGGCGTAGCAACGATCCACCCGCTTGACAACCCAAATCAAAAGCAAAGCGTGCCGGTCGCAAGCTTAGAGGAGCATTCGTAACGAAAAAAGCGAGAGAAAGGACGCGTCCTTTCTCCCGCTTTTTGATTTAATCGGCCGTCAGCTCTTCCCGCTCTTTGTAGGCCTCTTGCACCGTTTGTTCCTTCATCGCTGTCCGGCCTGCCGTCCGTGTGTCGGCGGCGCGGGCCGGATGCCCGGCGCGTTGGTTGTCCGGTTTCCGTTTCATCGCCCTCCCCTCCTTCATCCCTAGCATGCCCCAAATGAGACGGGTTTACGATAGCGAAGGGGAAAGCGGCCCTTCTCGCCTCAAGCACGGTTTCACCTGATTTTTTCCAACAGCTCGATCCGATTGCGGAACGGATCGCGAAATGAAAAGCGCTTCACTCCTGGGATCGGTTTTTCGTCTTGCGTCGCGACGCCGTGCTCTTCCAAATAACGGCGCGCCGCTTCCACATCTTCCACTTCGAAAGCGGGGTGGCTTTTGCTGTTGTAGCCGTCGCGTTGTTCCGCCCCGATATGGAGCTCGATATCGCCGACTTTGTACCAAAGCCCACCGTTTCCTTTCAGCGATGCCGGCTTTTCGATTTCTTGAAAACCAAGCACACCGGTGTAAAAGGCGCGCGCTTCGTCTTCGGCGCCAAACGGAATGCAAATTTGCACATGGTCAAGCCGTTTGACACGAATCATCGGTTTTCCCCTCCCTGTTCGAATGCCGGTTGTATGCGGCGGATGAACGAAACAGCGGCGAGCACCCAAACAAGCAGCACCGCTTCGACCGCCCAAACGTTCGTGACCACTTTCGCTTGGTAAAGCGCCGGCATCACGTCCATCGCCGCATGGATCAAAATGGCGTACAGGACATAGCGGAATTGCTTCTCCCGCACCCCAAACAAAACGAGGAGCGACAGCGCCACGTGCACTGTAAGCGCAAACAGCCGTTCCAAGCCGCCTAACACGTACATCGCAAACGGCGTGTGCAACACTTGCTCCTTGATCAGCTCCGCCTGTCCTGCCGGAAGCGATGGGGCGATCGTTTTGTCGAATGATCCGGATTGAATCAAGCTCGCAAGCACGATGACATTGACCGCGCCAACCGCCCCGAGCAATACCGCTTCCGTCCCGCCGTGCCCAAGCCCGAATGATAAACCATCGCCATATCCGCGATGTTGCTTTAGCAGCCAACGGAACCCGACATAGCGGCCAAGTTCTTCAAACACGCCAGCGGCGAGCGCGGCGTACAGGACAAAGAGCCAAACGCTGTCTGTTCCTTTTAACGCTGGCCGGCCCGGTTCGAGCACAGCGATGTGCAGCGCTTTTTCCAATACTTGTGAGAAAACGAGAAACACAACAGCCCCGACGCCGAGCGCTTTCCATGAAAGCCATCCTTTTTTTCTCCCGTACCATGCGAGACCAACAGGAACAAGCAGTGAAATGGCAAGCTGCACCGCCGCACCGATCATTCCCACGTCCCTCTCCCCCCTGCCGCTTATTTATGAACGGTTGCGCTGTTCTTGCTGCTCATAAAGAAACGATTGAACGATGAGATACAAATTGCCGACAACGATGATGACGAGAAACAAAACAGCCCTCATCTCTCCGCGCCAAAACGCGGTGAGCATCGACAAAATCCCCATCGCGATAAACACCTTGCCGCCAAGGCGGTGCGTTTTGTTCCAAACGGCCTCGCTTTCCAACGTCCACGGCGTGCGGATGCCGATAAAATAATTCGGTTTGATTTTCGGCATGTAGTTTCCCAACACGATGAACAGCACTCCGACACCAATCGGCACAAGCCGTCCAACATCGACCGGAACTCCGAGATTGTACGCCAATGTTGCGATATGCAGGAGCAAGAAAAAGAAGGCGAGCGCCGCGTTGACAATGCGATAGCTTTTTTGAAAACGGCCGTAACTTTCTTTTTTCGGGTCAAACTTCGGCAACACTCCCATCAACATGATGAGAAGTGTCATCAATAAGGGGGGAAGGAAGGCACCCAACCATTTGTTGCTGAAGCCGTCGGCTTCACCCGCTGCGTTCCAGTGAATGGCCACTTGATCCGGCAAATAAGGAATGGCAGCCAGACTGATGACATAGGCGAAAACTGTAAGCATGATCGCAAGCCGATTACTCTTCCACATGTTTCTCTCCCCTTTCGACAAAATCGTAAAACCAGCGCAGCAAATCTTGAAACACCGTCGTGTTCAGAGAGTAGTAGATATGCTGTCCCTCACGCCGGTCTTGCACCAAATCAGCCTGTTTGAGAATTTTCAAATGATGCGAGACGCTCGGTTTTTGCATATCAAAATGCGAAGCGATCTCCCCTGCTGTCAACTCCCCGTTCCGCAACAAGGATAAAATTTTCCGCCGCGTCGGATCGGCGATCGCTTTAAACGCTTCGTTGAATGACAATGGCGATTCCACCTTGCAAACGAGTTTTCGTTGGATAAACCGCTAAAGGGGCATCTTTCGTTTATCACAGCTTCGCGTGCGGCGCATGCAAACGATTTTTCATGCCGGTCTATAGTTAGACATTTAGGAAATTATCTAAATACGGACAAAAACATTCGATATTTAGACATCTTTCTAATTAAAGAATATTCCATTTCCATTGGATTGTCAATGTATTTTTCGACTTTTCATATCTCACATGCGACGGGCGGCTGCTCCCCCTCCATGGAAGAGAAATAGCCAAGCACAGCCCCCTCCACCACTGGCAGAGGGGGGATTTCCCATTAGCTTCCATTAAAACCCCGTCGGCCAAGCGGCGAGCAGCCGCTCGCTTTTTTCGCGCTTCGATGTCAGCAAATATTCAAGTGTCTGGCAAAGGAATTTCCGCGTCTTTGCTGGATGGATGACGTCATCGATCAAATGTTTGCGCGCCGCTCCATACGGCGAGCTGTCAAACGACCACTGCTTGAGCAGCTCCTGACGCCGCTCGTGCGGGTGGTCGGCGCGTTCAAGTTCGCGGCCGTATACGACGTTGACGCCGACTTCCGGACCGGTGAAATTGATTTCCGCGCTCGGCCAAGCGACAACAACATCCGCTCCCATCCCCGGCCCGCACATATTGCCGTACGCCGCGCCGATGCTTTTGCGGATGACAACGGAGATTTTCGGGACAGTGGATAGCGCCAGCGCCTGATTCCACACCATGATTTTCGTCGCCATTTTCGCTTTTTCCGCCTCGACACTGATGCGAAACCCCGGTGTGTCATGCAAAAAGATGAGCGGAATATGGTATGAGTCGCACAAGCAAATGAATTCCGTCGCCTTTTGACATTCCTGCGGCCCGGGCGCTCCTGCGTATTGGTTGGGCTGATTGGCGATGATGCCGACGACATGGCCGTTTAGATGCGCCAAAGCGGCGATCAGCGCCTTGCCGAATTGTTTCTGGTACTCAAAATAGTCCCCTTCATCAACAAGGCAGGCGATGATGTTTCGCATATCATAGACGCGGCTACGTTTGTCCGGCAAAATTGAAAACACTTCCTCAACCATCCGGTATGGGTCATCGTCCGTCTTCCGCAGCGGCGGCCGCTCGTTCGCATTTTGCGGCATGTACGAAAAAAACCTTTTTAGTTGCCCAATGCATTCTGCCTCTGTCTTGCCATCGGCGTCAATCTGTCCGGTGTATTGATGGTGGATGTCGACGCCGCCGAGCTCTTCCGGCGCGACGCGCTGCCCGTTGGCCAACTCAAGCATGCGCGGTCCAGCGATCGCCATGCACGTCCCCTTCAGCTGCGTGACAAAGTCGCAGCTGACCGCCGTCCATGTCGGACCGCCGTAGCTGTCCCCTAAAATCGCCGCCATCGTCGGCACTTGCCGGTGGTGGGTGAGCAGCTCGCGTGGAAACAGTTTATCGCTGATTCCGTCCGACCCCATCCCGTCCGGCATGCGCAACCCGCCGCCTTCATGGAGGAAAAACATCGGCAAGCCGTTTCTGACAGCCAACGCATGCATCTGCCGCGACTTGCGCAAATGAACGCTCCCCTCAGTTCCCGCGAGCACCGTTTTATCCCCGGCGATGATGACCGCCGAGCGGCCATTCACTTTGCCGATGCCGGCGACAAGCCCGTCTCCGTACGTCGTTTCTTCCAAGCCGGGCTGGTCGGATGTGTTCAGCTGTCCGAACTCGACAAACGTTTCGGCATCGACAAGCAGGTCGATCCGCTCTCTAGCCGTCAGCAGCCCTTTCGCGTGCTGCTTGGCGATTTTCTCCTCGCCGCCGCCCAGCGCGGCGCGCGCTTTTTTCGCCATCAATTCGTCTGTTAATTGCCGCAAATTCTCCATCGTGATCCCCCTTTTCCAGAAAAAGGCGGGGCGGCCCGCGCCAAAACCCCGCCGCGATGTTATTCCCTCGGAAGCAGCTTTCGCAATACTTTGCCTGACGGCGTCGCCGGCAGTTCATCGATGAACTCGATATAGCGCGGATATTTGAACGCCGCCATATGCGCTTTCGCCCATTCGATCAAGTCAGACGGCGCCACCCTTCCTTTGTACGAATCATGGAGAACGACAAACGCTTTCGGCACTTCCCCTTTCATCGGGTCAGGCACGCCGATGACCGCACATTGCTTGACGGCCGGATGTTCGTTCAACAGTGCCTCGACGTCTTCCGGAAAGACGCTGTAGCCGGACACTTTAATCATTTCTTTCAACCGCCCTTGGAAATACAAATAGCCGTCTTCATCGACATACCCGATATCGCCCGTGTACACCCACCCGTCTTTCAGCGTCTCGCTCGTCGCGTCATCGCGGCGGAAGTAGCCTTGAAAAACCCCCGGATTTTTGACGACAATTTCCCCCGACTGCCCAGGCCCAAGCTCCCGTTTCGTTTCCGGGTCGATGATGCGAATGTCCGTCTCATATGTCGGGATGCCGCACGATCCAAATTTCACACGGTCATCCGGCATAAACGTGTCGCACGTATGCGTCTCGCTCAGCCCGTAGGCGGCTTCGTACAACAGGCAGCCGCCGGTCGCTTCCGCCCACCGCTCGGCAAGGTCTTTCGTCACCAGCAGACCGAAGCTCGTCGCCAAGTTGCGTTTTAAACTCGACAAGTCGGCAGAGGTGGTTGACAGCACTTGCAAAATGGCCGCATTCATCGGCGCGATGCTGTACCATGCCGTGACTTTGTACGTTTCGATGGCTTTGATCGTCGCCATCGGATCAAAGCGGGTAAACAGCACGCATGGATGTCCCGTGTACACCGGCGTATTCAGTCCCATCACCATGCCGGCAATATGGCAAAGCGGCGAATGGGCCATCAGCACTTCCGCTTTTTCCGTCAGCCGGTTCGCCTGCGCGGATGCAGCCGTCTTAAACAGCGCGTTGCCGTATGTCAGCATCGCTCCTTTCGGCCGTCCGGTCGTCCCTGAGGTAAAAATGATCAGCCCGACATCGTTCCATAAGTCAATAGGGGCGGCTTCATCAAACGGCAAATAAGCGGCGATGATGGCGGCGAACTCATCCACGCCTTCACACGCCTGCTTCGGTTGCAGCACCTCCTCGCAAAGTGGGATCTCTCCAGATGGATCAGGGTACTCGCCGTAATGGCACGATACGGTAAACGACAACGGCGCTGTTTGTTGTTCCGCTTGTCGAACGCGCGGCACTCCTTCCTCTCCGGCGATGATGCCGGCAAGCGGCACTTCAGCGAAAAAATAGGCGAGCTCGGATTCGCGGTACATCGGGTTGAGCGGGACGACAATGCCGCCGAGCTGCTGAACGGCAAAGTGAGCGATGATGTATTGCGGGCAGTTTTGCATGTACAAAGCGACATAGCTTCCTTTCCCCACCCCTTTTTCCCGCAAATAGCGGGCAAAACGGTGAACGTGATCGAGCAAGGTTCCCCACGTGATCACCTTGTTATAGAAAATGTACGCCGGCTCGTTTTCCTCGCGTTCGCCGCGATGGCGCAAATAGCCATAGAGCGGCTGTTCGCCGAGCTCATAGCGGAGTTCCTTCGGCAGCCCGCTCGGCCAGTATGGGCGTGTTTCATTCATTCGTTTCACCATCCCTTATAAAAAATACTGAACGGTTAGTATGTTACCTTGCAGAAAACGCTTTCAAATACTTGTTCATGTCTCCTGCTTCATCCATATGCATATCATTTCGCCGTCATTCGCCAAATTCCTTTCTCGAACAGCCAATCATTTTATCCGACGCGGCAAACGACCACCCCCTTCCACGTTGGAGAAGGAGCGGCCGTTCGGAAAAGGAGGAAAGCCCGGCGCAGCTTACGCGGCTTGATGGCGGTCATTGATGCGCCGTAGCCGGACGGTGTGGACGATGCGTTTTATTTATCCACCAATGGCGGAGATATGGCAACACCCAACGGTCCAAACCGCAGCGTCCCGCATTGGCCCCGGCGACGAGGAGAAAGACGGTAAGAAGCACCATTTGCGGGTTCGTGCTCGTCGTGCCTGAGAACATGAAGGCGAAGTTCATAACAGCTCCCATGAGGGCGGCAAACGTCGTAAACAATCCGAGAATGAGCGCGATCCCGACGAGAAATTCACCCCATGGCACAAGAACGTTGAACAATCCGACATTCGGCAACGCCACGTGTTCGATAAACGCCGCCCACCAGCTTTGCACGGCCGGATGTTCCCCAGCGGCTTTCGCCAACGCTCCTTTTAAAAATCCGGTGGCGTCAAACCCTTGCGTGATTTTCCCCCATCCCGCCATTACCCACTCATACCCTAAATACAACCGGAACACCATCATCAACCACGACGCTGTGACGTGCTCGCGCAACCATTTGACAACCATCGTATTTCTCCCCTTTCGTTTTAGAAAATGTTCTTTACACTTTTATCTTAATCGTTTTTTTTCGTCTGGCGGAGCATATTTGCTCACCATTTCACAATATATTCAAAAAGTTATGGTGGAATTATGACTACGAGATCCATTCACAATATTAAGCATTAGGTCTTTATCCATAGGAAAACGGATTGACCGGCATCGCCAACCGCCGTTCATTCGATGAGCGCCTCGCCAGCGAGTGGGAACGCACAAAGCGGCAGAAAGCGCCGTTTGCCGTCATGATGGTCGACATCGATGCGTTCAAACGGTTCAACGACACGTACGGCCATCAATGCGGGGACGACTGTTTGCGCAAAGTCGCCTTGTCGCTTGAACAAACAGCCAAGCAATACGGCGGGACGGCAGCGCGCTATGGGGGTGAGGAATTTGCCGTCATTTTGCCGCACACTTCGCCGTCCGAAGCAGCGGCTGCCGCTGAGGCGGTGCGGGCAAACGTCGAACGCTCGCCATTCCGCACGATTCCTCCCCTGCTGCTTGTGTTGTTACGGTCAGCGTCGGAGCCGCCGTCGCCGTCCCACAGCCAAATGAAGGCGCGGAGTCCCTTCTTTCCCTTGCCGATCAGGCGCTTTATCGGGCCAAGCAAAACGGGCGCAACCGGACGGAAGTAGCCTGTTTCGTCCGTGAATGAATCCCTCCCCTTTTTCCTAGGCGCGCATACAATGGTCATAAACGGCTTTTACGGAAAAAGGGGATGGAAACTATGGCCATTATTAACGGAACCCAATATATCGAGCGCATTGACCATCTTCGGTCCAATGTATGGATCAACGGCGAGCGGGTCGTGGGAAAGTTGTCGGAGCACCCGGCCTTCGCCGGCGCGATCCGAAGCCAGGCGCGTCTATACGATGCCCAGCACGACCCAACGAAGCAGCCGGTGCTGACATTCCACACATCAACGGGGGAACTGGCCGGCGCATCGTTTTTGCGGCCGATGACAAAAGAAGATCTCGAACACCGGCGCTTGGCGTTTCAGGAATGGGCACGCCTGACCGCCGGGATGATGGGGCGCTCTCCTGATTACATGAATACCGCGGTGATGGCACTTGCCTCTGCGGCTGACTTTTTTGGACAGCAGCACCCGTCCTATGCCGAGCATATCGAGCGTCTATATGAGCGGGCGGTCGCCAATGACTTGTCCTTTACCCATACGTTCGTCAATCCGCAAGTGAACCGCTCCCTCGGCTATATGGAAGAAGACGGCGGGCCGATCGCCGCCAAAGTCGTCCGTGAAACAGCGGACGGACTCCTCATCAAAGGCGCCCGCCTGCTCGCCACCCAAGGCGGCATGACCGATGAACTGCTCGTTTTGCCGGCCGGCGGGACGCTTCTTGGCGATGAATACATGTACGCCTTTTCCATCCCGAGCAATACGCCGGGGCTGAAGTTCGTTTGCCGGCCGCCGTTGGCTGCAGGAACTTCGTCGTTTGACGCCCCTCTTGGCTCGCGCTTTGATGAAATCGATGCCATGGTCGTATTCGATGAAGTGCTTGTGCCCTGGGACCGGGTATTTTTCTACAAAAACGCCTGGCTTGCCAAAGAACTGGATGAGGAAACCCACCTGTCCATTATGCTGCTGCATCAAGTGTTGGCGCGGCGCATTGTCAAAACCGAGTTTTTCCTTGGGGCGGTGGAACTGCTTAGCGAGGCGATCCAAATCGGCGGGTACCAGCATGTGCAGGAAAAAATCGGAGAAATCGCCGCTGCTTTGGAGGCGCTCAGGGGAATGCTCCTTGCCTCGGAACTCCATGCCAAACCAGACCGGCGCGGCACAATGGTGCCGGACGCCGCCCCGCTTTACGCTGCTGCCTTTTTATACCAGCGCCTGTATCCACGCTTTGCCGACATCATTCAGCTGCTTGGCGCCAGCGGGCTTGTCTGCCTGCCGACGGAAGCGGACTTTTCTTCCCCGCTCCGTCCAGATTTGGATCGGTACTTGCAAGCGGCGACGCTTCCCGCCGAACAACGGGTGCGGCTGTTCCGCTTCGCCTGGGATATGGCGATGAGCGCCTTCGGGACGCGGCAAACGCTGTATGAGCGGTTTTTCTTCGGCGATCCGGCTCGGTTTGCAACGACGTTCTACCACCGGTACGACCGAGAGGCATGCGCCGAGATCGTGCGTCAGTTTTTGGACAGCGAACAGCCATGACGGCGATGCCTCCCCCTGACGCGCGGGGGAGGCATCCGTATCAGCCGCGTGGCAGGCTACTTCGTCCGTTGCCGGTCAGGGAACAACAGGCTAAACAGCACCCCGGCCGCCAGCGCAATGGCAAATGTCGTAAACCGCGAGCTAACGATGGCCTCAAGCGGAGAAGAAATCCAAATGACCGTGCTGACAAAACCGGCCACAATCGTTGCGATGACGCCGACGCCGGAATACCGCTTCCAGAAGAAAGAGAGCAAAATCGCCGGCGACAACGTGCAGCCGATCCCTGCCCATGCCCAACTGACAATGAAATACACAAGCGACTCAGATGTCATCGCCAGCACCAAGCCAAGCAGCCCGGCGATGACCACCACCGCGCGGGAAAGCGCGACAAGCTGTTTTTCCGACAGGCGAAGGCGCAGCGAGCGGCGGACAATATCTTCGCTGATGGAGCTCGTGATCACGAGCAGCTGCGAATCGGCCGTTGTCACGATGGCGGCCAAAATACCCGACAAAAGCACTCCCGCGAGCCACGGCGGCAATAAATCGAGCGCCATGTGCGGCAACACCGTTTCAACATCGGCGAAAGATTGATTTTGATAAAGCGCGACCGCCGCCAGACCAATCAAAAAGGCGCCGCCATACGCCAACAGCGTCCAGATGATGGCGACCGTCTTCGCCGTTTTCGCTTCGCGGGCGTCTTTTAACGCCATGAAGCGGACGCTTAGTTGCGGCTGGCCGCCAAGGTAGCCGAAAAACCAGGCGAAATTGTTAAACAACAATAGCCCAAGCGCAACACCGGTCACTCCCCCCGTCCATGAGTCGAGGCCCGGTTTCGCGTGATGGAGCGCTTCACTGATCGACAACCCGCCGCTATAAATTTCCACGAGCGCCACAATGGGCAAAATGACGAGCGTGGCCAACATGAGCACACTTTGAATCATATCCGTCCAGACGACGCTGACAAATCCACCGGTGTACGACAAAATGATGACAATCGCCACACTGATGACCATCCCAAGCTTCGGGTCGATATGAAACACCGCAAACAGCGTCTTGCCCGCTCCCGCAATTTGCGCGCTGAAGTAAAACATCATAAAACTGAAAATAAGGACCGTCGAAAGCCACAAAATCGTCCGCCCGTGAGCGCCGAACCGCTTGGCCAAATAGCCCGGCAAGGTCAGCGCTCCGTACCGCTCCGCCTCTTGGCGGAAACGATCGGCTAAAAAGAGCCAGGCGCACACAATGCCGATGACAATACCGACAGCCACCCAAATGGCAGAAAGGCCGCTCGCAAACACGAATCCGGTGTAGCCAAGCAGCAGCCATGCCGATTCGCCTGTCGCCCGCTCGGAAAACGCGAGCGCCCAACCGGGAAGTTTTTTTCCACCAAGCAAAAAGTCGGAATGGCTCATCTCCTTTTTCCCATACCAATAGCCAAGCGCCGCCATCACAAGACAATACAGCACGAGTTCCGCCAAGATGATGCCATTCATCGCTGTTCCTCCCTGTTTGGTATGGTTTTGCACAGGCGCACACCTGATCTGTCAGTCCGTCCCTCTCTTTTTGCTCCGCCATCCCACCCCCTTTTCATAAAAATGGCACTATCATCAGGCTGCGACGATAGTGCCGGTGACAACGACAGTTGGTGGTCTTCACCATGGAACCTTCTTTACTCTTTACATATGTGTCAACCCATCCTATTATTCCAATATGAGGCGCGTCCTACATCGGAACGTTTCGCTCTCGTCCGGACAGCATCCACATGTAAAGCTCCCTAAGTTGCGAGGCGGTGGGAATTATAATAAAGTGGAGATGAGTCAGTCCAAAAAAGGAGTGAGGAAGATGAACCGTTGGGAGAAGGAATTGGACAAATACGCCGAACTGGCGGTGAAAGTCGGGGTGAACATTCAGCCCGGGCAGACGCTGTTCGTCAACGCCCCGCTCGAGGCGGCGCCGCTCGTCCGCAAAATCGCCAAAACGGCGTACGAAACCGGGGCAAAGCATGTGTATGTCGAGTGGAACGACGAGGCGCTTACATACATTAAATTTCACCACGCCCCAGAGGAAGCGTTTTCCGAATATCCGATGTGGCGGGCAAGAGCGATGGAAGAACTCGCCGAACAAGGCGCTGCCTTTTTATCCATTTACGCCCCGAATCCGGACTTGTTAAAAGACGTCGATCCAAAGCGGATCGCGACCGCCAATAAAACAGCGGCGCAAGCGCTCGCCAACTATCGGAGCGCCATTATGGCCGACCGGAACTGCTGGTCGCTCATTTCCGTCCCCACACCGGCGTGGGCGCAAAAAGTATTTGGCGATCTGCGCGATGAAGAAGCCATCGACAAATTATGGGAAGCGATTTTCCGCATCACCCGCATCGATCATGACGATCCGATCGCTGCCTGGCGCGAACATAACGACCGGCTCGCCCGCATCGTCGATTACTTAAACAACAAGCAATACAAACAACTCGTTTACGAAGCGCCCGGCACCAATCTCACAGTCGAGCTCGTCGACGGGCACGTCTGGCACGGCGGCGCGGCGACGAGTCAAAGCGGCGTGCGCTTCAATCCCAACATCCCGACCGAAGAAGTGTTTACCATGCCGCATAAAGACGGCGTCAACGGCACGGTGCGCAACACGAAGCCGCTCAATTACAACGGCAACGTGATCGATGGGTTTACGCTCACGTTCAAAGACGGTCAAGTCGTCGACTTCAGCGCCGAACAAGGATATGAGACGCTTAAGCACTTGCTTGACACCGATGACGGCGCGCGCCGCCTCGGGGAAGTCGCCCTCGTGCCGCACCAATCGCCGGTGTCGCTGTCCAATCTCATTTTTTACAACACGCTGTTTGATGAAAACGCCGCTTGCCATTTGGCGCTCGGCAAGGCGTATCCGACCAATATCAAGAGCGGCGCTTCATTGTCCAAAGACGAACTCGACCGCCGCGGCGTCAACGACAGCCTCGTCCACGTCGACTTTATGATCGGCTCAGCTGATCTGAACATTGACGGCGTGACGAAAGACGGGAAGCGCGAGCCGATTTTCCGCAGCGGCAACTGGGCATTCGAACTGGCGTAATCGGTTTCACCAGCTCTAAACAATAAGGCTGCGCCAAACGAGCGGCCAGACCCGACCGTTGGCGCAGCCTTATTCCGTTCAAGCACGGTTTTGCACGGAACCATTAGACCGAACGGATTGGTTTGTTTTCGTCCTGCAGCAATTGCACAGCGGCAGATGCCGCCTGCGCCAGCTGCTCGCATTGCCGCAAACGAATGCCAAAGAGCACGAGCGGGTCGCGGTACGCCTCAGGGTTTTTGCGCATATGTTTGAGCTCGCCTTCCTGGGCAGCGATCTCCAGCTCCAGCCGTTTCAACGTTTCATCGAGCGCCGTCAATGGCGCATGGAAAAATTGAGTGACATCACGCTCAAGCGATTTGGCAAACCATTCAAACGGCAGCAGCAACTGCTGGATGATCGCCTCCACCGCCTCAGCGTAATCTTGCGTCTGGATCAACTGCTTATACTTTTGCGCCAGCATCGCCTTGTTTTGCGCAAAGGCGCCGAGCAGTTTGCCCGCCCCTTTCAACAGCAGCTGGCTTGGCGTTCTCCGCAAGAAAACGTTCACCTTGCCCACTTGCACCCCGTTGATCAACCGATCCGTATCGCGCCGCCAATCGGCGAGAATGCGAAAATCGCATTCGAGCTTGAGCCGTTCCTGGCCGAACATGGCGTTAAACCCTTCGCCCATTTCATGCAAAAACACCTGGCATTCGTTGAATTCGTCTTCCGTCGCTGCAATCCACTGTTCCATGGCGCGGCGCAGCTTTGGCAGCGCCTCTTCATCAAGGTAAGCGCGAAGCCGTTCGTTCGCTTTGTCGTTCAATTCAAGATGCAAGCGGGAAAAATCGCTTTCTTCGCTCACAAGATCCGCCATGCTGCGCAACAGATCGGGAATCGCCGTCAACAGCTCGCCCCGCATTTCCGCCAAGACGGTGTGGAACGACTTTGCCGTTTTGGCCGTTTTCTCCTCTTGCAGGTCGCCAAGCTGATGAATGGCGCCGCTGAGTTTGGCCGCCATTTCTTTTTTCCATACGACCAGCTCCGCCAGTCGGCTTTCCGCCTCGGCCCGCTGCCGGAACAAATGAGCGATGAACTGGCGGATCGTCGTTAAAATCGCTTCCTCGCGGCGGACAGGGGACACGCATCGGCGCATCTCCTCAAGCCAGCCGACGAGGGCTTGCTGCTGCTTGCGGCTTGGCGCATGCGGCGAATAGACCATGACATTGGCTTCCGGAACGATCGTACGAACGTGCGCTTCCACTTCCTCAACGATTCTCGCCGTCTCCTCTTCATCCACCATCCCATCGCCCGGAGGAAGCAAAACGCACATCGGCGCAGACGGCGCCCGCTCGCGAAGCTGCAGCATCAACTGTTCATCGGCGCTGGAAAACGGATCCTCACCGTTGAGAAGAAAAAGAATGCTGTCAGCAAGCGAAAACGACACAAGCGCTTCATGGTCGGATGAAGCGCGTCCACCGAGCGGGCCGATATCCAACAAGACAATCCCTTGCGGCACGAGTGAAAACGGCGCCGTGCATTCAATGACAGCGTCATCGGAGAATCGGCTTCCGCGGCCGCCCGTTGCCTGTTGAAATTCGTCAATGCTCGAAAAAACGGTAAACTGGTCGTCGCTGATTTTCGCCACTTCCATCTCCCCGCCGTTTCTCCACGCCAGCACCGGCGCAGATGGCGCCGCCAACGCTGCCTCGCCGACCAACGTCCGCAAAAACGCCAGCCGCTCATGGCGCGACGCCCCAGCGACCAAAACGAAATGCGTCCGCGAATCGGACAGTTGCCGCACGAACCAGCGGAAGCGGAAATGCGAGCCCGCCCGCTGCTCTTCCGCCCAATCGGCAATTTCTTCAAATAGCGACACACCCGCTTCCCCAGCTTGCCGTTTCGCATGGACGAGCCGCTTAGCGGCGTCGTTGACCATCTCTTCTTCAAACGCCTCAGGAAATTTCTCGCTCCACGCCAACAAGGCAGCCGCGGCCACCGCTGTCTCCGGACCGTCGGCTAAACTCACCCAGCTTTTGACAAGCGGTGGCACCACTTCCACCAACTCTTTCAATCGGTACGGCCCTTTCATCAATCCTGCATAGGCTTCCCCTAAAAGGCCGGGAATTCGCTTCCAGTCGTAGTCGCGGCCGATCGACAACTCATCATAGAGGCGGTTCCACTCTGCGAGCCACGAAAAATAGAGGTCACCATCCCGATAACCGTTCCATAGCGCCTGCACAAGCCGTTCAAACTTCACCCGATCCGTTTCGTACAACAGCGCCAGGCAGCGTGAAAACCGCGCAGGCGCCATCACTCTCGCATGTCCTTGTTCCACATAACCGGTCAAGATGTCCGCCCAGCGGCGCGCCGACGTCCGCACCGCCTCTCCTAAAGCAAGCTCGAGGGCGCTTTCCCAATCACCTTGCTCCTCGAAAAAGGCGCGCGCCCATTCGGTCATGTTCGGATAATCCGGATACAACGTCACGCCGCGCTTAATCATATCATCCGCTTTCGCGTTTTCCCCCAACTCACGGTAGAGCGAAAACAGGCGCAAAATGATTTCCGCATGCAACGTTTCGCTTTCCGTCTCAATCGAACGGTACAGCTCCTCGGCCAGCTCGAGCCGTCCAAGCTCATAGTAGCTGTCGGCGATATTTTTTTGCGCCCACGGGCGCAAATCGTCGTGATGGACTTGTTCCCATTTAAAAATGGCCGCTTCATAGTCGCGGCGGTGGAAATACACTTCCCCTTGGGCAAAGCGAATCGACGACAAATCCGCGCCATCCCGATGCGCCGTGAAAAACATATCGCCAAGCGCGCTGACAACGTCGCGTTCCCCCGCCTCGACGAGCGTCTCGTAAAATGTTTTATGAACAAGTTGCTGTTCAAACCCCATGTCGATCACCTGACTCGTATATTTGCCATGCATGTTCATTGTATGGCACGTTTTCGAATTTTATTTCTATCCTATACATTTTAACAAACTTTCGCCGAAAGGAACGTTTCAATTTGTTTTCATTTGCGAGACAAAACACAGCTGTTCCATTAACGAGAAAATGCTTCTGCGATCGCAGTAAGCGTGCGATGCCAAAAGAGAGAAAGGTCGGCAAGCCCGGCCCAGACAAATAGAGGTTCTATTGCGTACGGAAGAAAAAAATCTCCCATCACAATTCAGCTAAACCGCGATAGGAGATTGATTTCCGTGCGATTTCGCCGTATATGTTTAATCAAAAAACGAAAGTCTCCTATCACAGCGCCCTCTGATCCGGCGCTCGCAATAGGAGACTTTTTTTCACGCTACTTCGTGCGTTCCTTCCGTATGTAAATGGCGTCCCAGGAGAGACTCGAACTCCCGACCGACGGCTTAGGGCCGATGCCCCTTCCTCTACAAGCTTACTCGAAGAAGATGGATGCGTCGGGGCAACTCGGAGCCATTTCGAAGATGACTTTGCTCGTTGCTCTATCCTGCTGAGCTGCTGGGACATACCAATCATGACACTCTCATTATTCCGCTGCCCCTTCCTCTACAAGCCGATTCGAAGAAGCCCGATGCGTCGGGGCAACTCGCAGCTGTTTCATAGAAGCCTTTGCTCGTTGCTCTATCCTACTGAGCTGCTGGGACATCATCGACAGAACACGCCAATATTCCCACTGTCGGCTCTTATAACCAAATAAAAAATTCCCCTCTCGCACATGGAATCAATCTTCTTCCCTGGCGATCGGAGAACTTCGTTCCAGCGCCTTTTGCGCGTTCTTTTCGTATGGAAATGGCGTCCCAGGAGAGACTCGAACTCCCGACCGACGGCTTAGAAGGCCGCTGCTCTATCCTACTGAGCTACTGGGACATAGCAATCATGACACTCTCATTATTCCGCTGCCCCTTCCTCTACAAGCCGATTCGAAGAAGCCCGATGCGTCGGGGCAACTCGCAGTTGTTTCAAAGAAGCTATTGCTCGTTGCTCTATCCTGCTGAGCTACTGGGACATAATCAACAGGACACCCCAACATTCCTGCTGTCCCTTCCTCTACAAGCCTACTCAAGGAAGCTTGGTGCGTCGGGACAACTCGTAGCCATTTCGAAGATGACTTTGCTCGTTGCCCTATCCAGCTGAGCTGCTGGAACAATATCCATACGATATTCACGATAAAATAAAGGAAAGCGGGTGATGGGAATCGAACCCACGACTTCAGCTTGGGAAGCTGAGGTTTTACCATTAAACTACACCCGCATGATCAATATCATTAGGACTTGTCTTAGAAACGACTGCAATAAAAATATAATCGCTAATTGTTTTTTTTGTCAATATCTTTTTTTGAAGTTAGTTAATAAACGCGCTCGAGAGGATTCGAACCCCTAACCTTCTGATCCGTAGTCAGATGCTCTATCCAATTGAGCTACGAGCGCATGATGGAAAAGCGGAAGACGGGACTCGAACCCGCGACCCCCACCTTGGCAAGGTGGTGTTCTACCACTGAACTACTTCCGCATCATGAGAAGAATTCATTCCTTCAAAACTAGATAACCGTCGGAAGAAGCCGCTTATAGGTCAAGCCCTCGATCGATTAGTA
>NZ_ATCO01000043.1:0-317 GCF_000422025.1 Geobacillus sp. WSUCF1
CAGCTTGCTCACAACGAATGGGATCCGAAGGCCAAATATGCGAAAGCGAAGGTGATTTATTCGTTTGGGCGCGAAGACGAGGTGGATCGCGCTGTCTTGGAGCGTCTGGCCAAAAGCATTTCGCGATTCCTTTCTCCTGAGCAGGCTTGGGAAATCGAGACGTTGACAGGAGAAGTATCGGATGACTTTCAGTTTCAATCAAGCAAACGCCTTGGTGGCGCTTGGCTTTTGGATCAGCTCTGGAGACAACTGGGATTGGGAGAGATTCTCCACTCCTTGTTTGCCTCCCGACATCATCAGATTCCGTTGGAACGGCT
>NZ_ATCO01000044.1:0-635 GCF_000422025.1 Geobacillus sp. WSUCF1
GGCAGATCACGGTGGAAATGAGCTTGGCTTTTTTGAAAGACCCTTTTTTTCACGGATGAGATCTATATAAGTTGAAACTTTGTTTTACATCCAGTAGAGCGCTCGCCGCACTCTATCAAAGCGACTTTGTATGCAGGAAAAACAGAATCGAACAACTGGGAAAATCTTTATTGCAACTTATATATGTCAAAAAGCCAGAACGAGTGGCGGTGTTGGGTGATTTGTTTTTTCTGGTCTTGGCCATTTACCGCGTCTTCCAGCGCCGGGTGCGTCCGTTCATCACACCCGAACGCCCATTACAGGGCGTAGGAGGCCGGAAATGGACCCGACCAACCGGACAAACGATTTTTCAATTGTTTTGGTATGTCAGAGTCGTCCTGTTGGAACGGCCGGATGGGCAAATCCAACACAGGCTGGGGAAACCACTCACCCCTGATCAGCGAAGGATTCTGCAAGGATTAGGGATGGATGAGAGCATTTACGTGTAAAGGTCATACGGAACGACTAGCTATGGTAAAAAAAGGATTGCCATCGCTTGTTGTGTTGGTCAAAAAGTTATTCTGAAAAACTAAATAAAAAATCCTTTGTTTCTACCTTGTTACTCACATTTCGCACCCTCCCAACGAAAATCGGGA
>NZ_ATCO01000045.1:0-4774 GCF_000422025.1 Geobacillus sp. WSUCF1
CTGCGCGAAATAGGATGAAGCAGCCAATCACAGGTTTCTTCCACCTACACCCCAGTTGTAAATAGCAGCTTTGAAGGAACCACAGCGAATTGGAGTGGAACAATGATTTATCGGATCGCTTCAAACAGCTGTTGTTAGCAAACGGCACTTCCGTCAACTATGAATATGACGCGAATGACAATATGACTTCGAAAGTCATTCGTACAAGCGATGGCCAGTCACAAGAGTTTACCTACTCTTATGATGCGACCGGCAAACTCATCAAAACCGTCGATCCGCTCCATGATGTGACCACGAATGACTATGATGCCAACGGAAATAAAATCAAAACTTCACGACAGGAAACGGAGCCGGCGCTACTTTTACGTATGATGACCGCGGCCTCGTGGAAAGCGTTTCGGTCGGTACGGCGGCCGGAAACGGACCCGACCAACCGGACAAGCGATTTTTCAATGGTTTTGGTATGTGAGAATCGTTCTGTTGGAACTGCCGGATGGGCAAATCCAACGCAGGCTAGGGAGACCACCCCTGATCAGCGAAGGATTCTGCAGGGATTGGGCATGGATGAGAGCATTGACGTGTAAGTCATACGGATATTTTTATTGAAAAAATAATCGCCTCGCCTCGAGAGAAAAATCGGTAAATAGAAAAGAGATGATGGTTTCATTTTCCCCAAACGCTTCTCTTTTTTTAAAAAATCCATCTTCTAACCCAAATACTTCAATCGTTTTATACAAAGGGTCAACAATCCAATATTCTTTTACACCAAATTGTTCGTATAGTTTAAATTTTTCATTTCGATCTTTTAATGCTGTAGACGGAGAAAGAACCTCGACAATGAGTGTTGGTGCGCCTAAACAGCCGTTTGATGTTAAGTTGTTTCGATTGCAAATGACAGAAATATCGGGTTGAACGACATGTTTTGCATATGTGTAGTCATCGTTTTCGGAGAGACGAACATCAAACGGAGCAATGGCAACGTAGCAATCTTTATTTTGAAAGTACGAACGAAATGCGAACGATAGTTCCATAACGGTAAACTGATGCTCCCACGTTGGTGAAGGGCTCATGTTGTAAGCTTTTCCATCAATAAGCTCCCAACGCCCATCCCATTGAATATAATCGGCATACGTATACAGTTTGGATGGTTCTGGATTCATCGGATCTCCCTCGCTTTTTTCATTATTATACCATATCCAAAACGGCAACGATGATTGAAGATAACAAATTGCATTCGCGATGGCGGCTTGTGGTTGACTCGACAAGTTTGCAAAGCGGGCTGTCCATAAGGCCAATGCAGCTGGTCTTACAGACAGCCCGTTGTCTTTGATGCGGCACTAGACTGTTTCGGTTTGCGGGAGTTCGCGCGAATCGCCCGATGCCGTGTTGGGCGGTCATTGGGGCGGGTTTACGATGGTTTCGCCGCTTGTTCTTTTTGCCGTTGTTTCATGGCGCGGACGAGTTCTTCATCCGGTGTGACGTAGAGCGTTTGCTCGTGTTCGTAAATGACAAATCCCGGCTTGGCGCCGCTCGGTTTTTTTACATAGCGGATGCGCGTGTAGTCGACAGGCACGGATCCGGAGTGGCGGGCTTTGCTGAAGTAGGCGGCGAGATTCGCCGCTTCCAAGAGCGTCTCGTCAGACGGCTGCTTGTTCCGGATGACGACGTGCGAGCCGGGAATGTTTTTCACATGCAGCCAAACATCGTCCTTATGGGCCAGCTTTGTTGTGAGATAATCGTTTTGTTTGTTGTTTTTGCCAACGAGTATTTCCGTGCCGTCGCTTGCGACGTAGCGGTCGAGCTCAGGGACGGTGGTTTTCCGCTTTTTTGCTCCTTTCGCGGCGCGCGGGCGCAAATAGCCTTGTTCGATGAGCTCGTCGCGGATTTCCTCGACATCTTTCGGCGAGGCGGTTTCCAGCTGGCTTAAAATCGTGTCGCAATAGGCGATGTCTTCTTTCGTCCGCTCGATTTGTTGTTGCACGACGGCGAGCGAGTTTTTCGCTTTTTGGTATTTTTGAAAGTACTGCTGCGCGTTCTCGGACGGCGATTTTTGCGGGTCGAGCGGAATGGTGACCGTGCCTCCGTTTTCGTCGTAGTAGTTTGCGACCTCGATTTCCGTCATGCCGCGCTTTGCGGCGTACAAATGGGCGGTGAGCAGTTCGCCGTACAGTCGATAAACGTCGGCTTTCTTTGCTTCTTCGAGCGTCTGTTCGAGCTTTAGGAGCTTTTTCTCGTTTTTCGCCTTTTCGTTCGCCATGAGCCGCTCGATGTCATGGGCTTGCTGCTTGACGCGGTCGCGCTCGGCCTTGCCGAAATAAAAGCGGTCGAGTAGCTCGCTTGCGCTCGCAAACGGTTGGCCTTCGATTTGTAAGTGCTTAAGCGGCAACACGTAAAACCATTCTTTTTCCCCGTTCGTGTACATCATCGGGGCAAAGCGGCGGCCGCGCACGTCATCGATGAGCGAAAGAAAGCTTTTTGGCAGCGTCGCCCGGTTGGCGAGCCCAGCGCGGAACACCGCCTCATTGGCAAATAGCGGCGAAAGGCCGCTGAAGGCGGAGACAAGCTGTTGGGCGAGCTTGCCGGCGTGAAAATCAAGTTTTTTCAGCACCGTTTCTTCCGTCGCTTCAAGCGGATTCAGCTTGCCGTGCGTCGGCGGAGCGACGTACGGATGCCCGGGAAGCACCGTCCGGTAGCGGTTGACCGACGGCGGCAAATGCTTCAGGCTGTCGATGATCGTGTTGGTCGATGCATCAACGAGGATGATGTTGCTATGGCGGCCCATCACTTCAATGATGAGCCGCTTCGTCTGCAGATCGCCGAGTTCATCGCGGCCTTTTGTGTCCATGACGATGATGCGGTCGAAATCGACTTGACGGACCGACTCGATGATGCTTCCTTCCAACTGTTTGCGCAGCCGCATGCAAAACATCGGCGGCTCGGATGGGTTGTTGTACGTTTCGTTTGTCAAATGGACGCGGGCGTACGTCGGATGCGCCGACAGCATCACTTTATGATTATGGCCGCGGGCGCGCACGAGCATGACGATCTCATACGCCGACGGCTGGTGGATTTTCGTGATCCGCCCGCCCGCAAGCGTCTCTTCGAGTTCGCTGACAATGGCGTACGTAAACACTCCGTCAAAGGACATGGAAAACACCTTTCTATTTTGGTTGTTTGCTATTTCGATCTTACCATACGCCCCGCTGTTTTGAACATTTCTTTGAATATGATCTGAAGACGGACGAAGATGCCCGACGAACATGTTGCATAAAATGGGGAGGCCCGCTTTTTTGACACGATTTTTTCCCTTATGGGGGGATGGCGTGGCAAAGGGTCCACGACTCCTTATGTTTGTGTCGCGAAACATCATGGCGGGGACTATCATTTTTTGGGACATGTATGAATAAGCATAGAGAAGCAGGAACGGCGTGCGAAAAAATGAAAGGACGGAGGGAGACAGATGCAATGGCATACGCTCGCGGCAAGCGATGTCGCGCACGAGACGAAGACGAATGTCAAAACCGGGCTTACGGCGGCGGAGGCGGAAAAACGGCTGCGGCAGTTCGGGTGCAACGAGCTGGCGGAAGGGAAGAAGGAGTCGGCCATCGGCGCCTTTTTCCGCCAGTTTCAAGATTTTATGGTGTTGGTGCTGCTTGCGGCGACGGTGATTTCCGCGTTTTTAGGCGAGTATGTCGATGCGGCGGCGATTGTTGTGATCGTGATCATGAACGCCATTCTCGGGTTTATCCAAGAGCGGCGGGCGGAAAAGTCGCTGGCCGCCTTAAAACGGCTGTCCGCTCCGCAAGCGGTTGTGCGGCGCGATGGCAGGTGGGTGAAAATTCCGGCGCGCGAGCTTGTCGTCGGTGATGTCGTGAGGCTGGCAAGCGGCGACCGAGTCGGGGCCGATGTCCGCTTGATTGAGACGAGCGGGATGGAAATCGAGGAATCCGCCTTGACGGGCGAATCGGTGCCCGTAGCCAAATCGGCCGCCCCGCTTCATACGAAACAGGCGTCGCTCGGCGATTTGCACAATATGGCGTTTATGGGGACGCTCGTGACAAGAGGGAATGGGGTCGGGATTGTCATCGCCACTGGGATGAAAACAGCGATGGGACAAATCGCGACGATGCTCGAAGAGGCGGATGCGGGGGCAACCCCGCTCCAGCGCCGACTCGAGCAGCTTGGGAAAATTTTGCTTGTCGTCGCATTGGTGCTGACGGCAGCGGTCGTGGCCGTAGGTGTCATTCAAGGGCACGACCTGTATGAAATGTTTTTGGCTGGTGTGTCGCTCGCGGTCGCCGCCATTCCGGAGGGGTTGCCGGCCATTGTGACGGTCGTCTTGGCGCTTGGCGTGCAGCGGATGATCAAACGAAACGCCATCGTCCGCAAGCTTCCGGCGGTGGAAACGCTCGGCTGCGCTTCGGTCATTTGTTCCGACAAAACGGGGACGATGACGGAAAACATGATGACCGTCACGCAAGTATGGGCAGGCGGGCGGACATTTGCGGTAAGCGGCGTTGGTCTTGAAACGGATGGCGAGTTTTCTGAACGCGGCCGGACGGTTGATCCGAACCGCGTTCCCGAGCTCGCACGCCTATTGACAATGGGGGTGCTTTGCAATAGTTCGGAGTTGAAAGAGGAAAACGGCCGGCGCTACATCGACGGCGATCCGACGGAAGGAGCGCTGCTGGTCGCGGCAGCGAAGGCGGGGATTACAAAACGAAGTCTGCTAGGTGAGTATGCGATCGAGCGGGAGTTTCCGTTTGATTCCGAG
>NZ_ATCO01000046.1:0-565 GCF_000422025.1 Geobacillus sp. WSUCF1
CCGAGTTCGACAGTGACTAGGCAAACAAAATGCCTCTCGCCCCTTGATACAAAAGGGACGAGAGGCATTTGGGCACACTTCGGGCGTGTATCTAGGCGCGAGGATGGATGCCTAGGATCTTCGGAGGAGGCTCCAGCCCTAGAGCCGTAAAGAGTTGCGCTTGTTTGGCCGTCAGCTCGGTTCGTTGATAAAGGTCGCCGTTTTTGGAAGAAAAATGTCCAAGCATAAGACGCTCACATTCATCCCTTACTTTCGGCCACGATTCATGAGTCCGGATCTCTACGATCCGAACTAACAAGAGAGCCAGCCAACTGAGCAGCACATGCGCCCGGATGCGGTCTTCCAAGCGATGATACATGGGACGCAGCTCAAGTGTCGATTTCAACGTCCGAAAGGCCTGCTCGATATCCACCAGCTGCTTATACCCGATGGCGACATCTTCCGCAGACAAGGTATCGTCGGATGTTCGGATGAGATATTTGCCGTCATACTTTTCCGCTTCACGAACCGCCTGCTTGTCGATGCGAAGCGTTCCATCCTTCAACTGGCGCAAGTATTTTCCGTA
>NZ_ATCO01000047.1:0-17746 GCF_000422025.1 Geobacillus sp. WSUCF1
AACTTTTGGTGAAGAGCCAACTTTGCTACTATTTTTCAAATAATTCCGGGTTTCCTTCTTTTAATGCCTTATCAATCCCTGGTTTAATACTGTCCATAAGCTCTTTTGCAGATTTTTTGCCATTCCATAAATCTGCAAGTTTCTGATTCAACATATCCAACCATTTATTATTTGGCGTCAAAGTCCAGATGCCAGGGCGTTGATTTTTTGCTGCTTCAATAAATACTTCTGCGTGTTCAGGTTTTTGACCAGGCTGTAGGAACAAATCTGTGTTGGACAGTGATTTATAAGTTGGAATAGCAAAACCTAGTTTTGTTTGAATTTTTTGTCCCTCTTCTCCAGCAAGATATCTGATAACCTCGAAAGCCTCTTTCGGAAACTTAGTTTTCTTGTTGATAGCATAACCAACCGAACCTGACCATCCAGTTGAAATTCCAGTTTTGCCAACAGGAATCGGGGCAACATCCCAATCAAATTTGAGTTTGCGATACGTTGGAACCATCCAACGGCCATTAAAAACCATTGCAACTCTTCCTGTTTCAAACATCTGATCGGCACTCATTGCCTGCAATGCTTTCGGGTCGGGTGCTGCATGGTATTTAAATGTCATATCAGCAACAAATTGAAGTGCTTCAACCGCTTCCGGGCTATTTAAAACAAATTCTGTTCGGTCTTTATTTAAAACTTCACCACCATTCGACCATACAAATGCTTCCCACCAGATAGGACCCGAACCATATTGTTCAGGCTTTCCATCTTTATTTTTGTCGATTGTTAGCTTTATAGCCAAATCTCTAAACTCCTCCATTGTCATTGGCTTTTTAGGATCTGGATAAGGAAGGCCAGCCTTGTCAAAGAGTTCTTTATTATAATAGAGAACTGAAGGACCAATGTCTTTAGGAAGGGCATACAAATCCCCCTGCCCTAGCCTTTTACCATCAAACTTGTATCGGCCTAAAGCGCTTTCCCACATATCATCCAGTTTAATGTCACTATTGTCAACCATTTCCTGAATATTCAGGAAGAGACCAGCTTTAACCCATCTGCCAAAATCCCCATCGCTCACGAACACAATGTCAGGAGCCGTTCCCCCGGCTAGCATAGTATTCATTTTTCCCGAATAATCATTTGGAATATGAATGATTCTAAGTTTAATATTAGGATGGTCTTTTTCAAAGTTACTAACTAATTCTTTAAATACAGCTAATTCGTCTGGGGCCCCCCATGTTGAAATACTAAGCGATACAGTTCCATCCTTATTTTTTTTACTTGCCTCTACCCCACCTGTTGGATTCTCCCGGCTGCTACCAGTAAAAGCTGAACATCCGAATAATAAATTGCTAAATAACAGTAAGAAAACAGGTAATATGAGCCATGATCTACTTTTTTTTTCTCATTAACTTTATCCCCCTGTTCTAGAAAACATATTTTCATTTTCCAATCCCCCAGGCTAAAGAGACGACAACTTAATGTACGCACAAAATTAACGATCCCCCCTTATCTTTTTGTAAAAACAAAATCATGAAAGCGCATTCTACTTTATATTTTATTTTTGTTGTTCGTACATGTCAATCATATTTTTGAAGTCCCACTCATATTACACAAATTTGTTCGTACATATTAGTCATCCACATTTATCGGCTTAAACAACTTGTACCATGCGGTCGGAGAGGACTTGTAAGATTCCTTCATAAGTGCACTCCATTTTAGGGAAGCTACTCGGCTTTACTTCCGAACGGGCGTGGCATCGCTTTGTCACCGGGAACTTATTTACGAAGGAACAATTAGTAGTTACTTGCAAAAAAGCCGTACGAAGAATACTAGATAGCGTTTTAGACTCCATCTCGAAAAAACCAAAAACATCGTCTTGTCCAAGGCATGGGGGAAGTGGATCCAATCAAAACGCAAAGTGATTGAGACGATATTCCCGATTCCGGTCGACCAATACAGTACCACCGAGAACCGAGCGAGTTCGATCTTGGATTTGAGGTAGCCCTCGACGGCATATTGTTAGCCTATTCGCTGGTTACACTAGGGCTAGTTAAGTTCTAACGTTCAACTAGCATCACGAGGAAATATCCTTTTCGCTTTTTGAAACTTTTACAAATACGGCCACCCTTCATCATCCCAATACAAAGGCCGGATTTGCAACGTTGGCTCTCCGTTTTTGAGAGCGTCGTACGCATGGTTTACAAGAATGGCGGAAACCCCCGAGAAATAAACGGCGCAATGCCCTGGTCCTATCCAACGGTCGTTCCCTTCGTCAAGAATCGTGCCGCCTCCCTGCATCATCGATACACCATTTTTGTCTACGTATGGCCCTGTAATGTCCTTTGACCTACCAACGGCGATTTTATACGTGCTTTCAATACCGCGGCAGCAAAAATCAAATGATACAAACAAATAATAATATCCGTTCCGGCACACGATAAAAGAGGCTTCGATCGCATTAGGCTCCTCACCCCTGCTGGCAATCGTCAGCAACTCGGCCTGCCCGGCAGGTTTCATTGTTTCAGTGTCAAGCTGAATCAACTGAATTCCCGACCAAAAAGAACCGAAACTTAACCAAGGTTGCCCTTCCTGATCAAAAACTACATTCGGATCTATCGCATTATAGTTATCGGAAGCCGTTGAATGAATAACGGGACCCATGTCTTTCCATTCATAGTCAGGATCTCGCGGGTCAAGGGTCCGATTGGTTGCCAATCCAATCACCGATGTGTTTTTTCCAAAGGTAGAGACTGAATAATACAGATAGTAAATTCCGTTATAAAAACATATATCGGGCGCCCATAAATGATCTTCGTCTTTTTCTGGAACATACTGCTTGCACCAATCCGGCAACGATGGAAATACCCGGCCCATATTCTCCCAATGAACCCCATCTTCAGATGTTTTGATTTGAATGCCGCTCCCGGTGTGAAAAACATACCATCGACTTCCCTCTTTTGCGATGACTGGATCATGAGCCCATAAATCTCCCTTAAGACTCCAATCCATTTCGTAAAAGTTAACATTGCCAAAGGGGTGGAAATGAACCATTTGCTTAGTCTCCTTTTAATTTGGATTATTTTCAGAACTTTATAACATATTGTTTTAAGCCCAAAACCATTGCTGAGATGGAACATGCCATAGTTTCTCAATTCTTTAAGAATCAAAAAAACAAAGTCTATAACCCCTTCCCTACAGCTGGGGATAATTTCACCAATATCGACTGATGGGGACCTAATTCAAATGCCAGTTGATGTTTAACTAATCCTAGATCCTCTTTGGCCCACAAATCCCTAGCCTTCATAGGTTCCATACATCCTAGATCTTTTAAAGAAACAGAAACAACTGATCGTTTTTCACTAATGTTAAACATGGCGACAAACTGATTTCCTTCAGCATCCTGTGAAGTCCAAACGACATGATCATTCTCCCGATATACTTGCCGTGCTCCGTAGCCATTTTGATGAACGTGTAATACTTCTTCATTTGTTAAAAGAGAAAGCGTCCACTCATCATTATCTCTTAATTCACCGCCAAACATCAGCGGAGATCGAAAAATTATCCATAACGTCATCATCGTACGCTGTTCATCTTTGGTAAATCGGGTCATACGGTCGGTACCACCGCCATCTACCGAACGAATGCCAATATTACCTAATGGCAGCATATCCGCATCGGGCCAATGCCCTGGACCAACAAGCTTGCACCATTTATAGCATCGCTCAAACATATCATAAAGCAATTCCCATCGATCCCAGAAATCATCAGTCATTCGCCACATATTCGCATTTTCCACAAACAACGTAGCATGATCAAGTGGAGCTGGTCCAGGCGACAGGCTAAGAACCATAGGGCGTCCGCAGCGATCAATTGCCTTACGAATCATTTTGATTTCTTCCGTATGGGTACCATAAAGTTTTGATGCAGCAATGTCATCGACTTTTACAAAATCGACTCCCCATTGCGCATAAAGCTGAAATAAGGAATCGTAATAAGCCTGCGCCCCTTCTTTTCGATGGTCTACTCCATACATATCAGTGTTCCAAGGGCAAATTGAGTTCGTATCCGCAATATCGCGCGCGCCTACATTCGTACCCAAAATTGGTGTATTTTGATGAACAGCTTGACGTGGAATTCCCCGCATAATATGAATACCAAACTTTAGTCCAAGACTGTGGATGTAATCGGCCAGCGGTTTAAATCCCTTTCCTCCCTTGGCCGATGGAAACCGATTTACCGCCGGCATCAAACGTGAATATTCATCCATCTCTAATGGGACAAACGGACGGTAAATTGACGAATTGGCGCCGGGTTCATACCACTGAATATCGACCACAACATATTCCCATCCAAATGGTTTTAAGTATTTTGCCATATATTCCGCATTTCCTTTTACTTCATCTTCCGTAACTGATGCCCCATAACAATCCCAGCTATTCCATCCCATTGGTGGGGTTTTTGCCCACTGATAGTGATGCATACTTGCATCTCCTCTCTGCACATCCTTATTAGAATAAGAGGACATGAGCCCTCCCCTCAAGTCAGCCCATGTCCCCGATGCCACGTCATATTACGGATCTGCACATGAAATCTTACCGTCCCCTCCAAACCACCTCATTCCACCTCAGCTCGTTTTTGAACGACGAGACGGATGTCTGTTCATTGATCACGACACATTCAATCCTTGCCATTTCCGCAAAGTCTTGCAGCTGTTCTGTTGTAACCGCAAATGAGAAGCACGTATGGTGGGCGCCGCCAGCCAAAATCCATGCTTCAGCGGAGTCGCGAAGCGACGGGCGAGGCTTCCATAAAATGCGGGCGACTGGCAGTTTCGGCATGTTATGTTCCGGTTTTACCGCATCGACTTCATTGACGATGAGTCGGAAACGGTGCCCTAAGTCGATCAATGACGCGTTGACCGCCGCACCCTCGCCGCCGTCAAACACAAGACGGGCCGGATCTTCTTTTCCTCCGATGGAAAGCGGATGAACTTCGATTCTTGGTTTGGTTGCCGCGATGGTCGGGCATACTTCGAGCATATGCGCGCCAAGAATCATTTCGTTGCCCGGCTCGAAGTGATACGTGTAATCTTCCATGAACGACGTCCCTTTGCCGTCGGCCATGACTTTCATCAACCGGACGAGGGCGGCTGTTTTCCAGTCGCCTTCGCCGCCAAAGCCGTAGCCTTCCGCCATGAGTCGCTGAACGGCAAGTCCCGGGAGCTGCTTCATCCCATGCAAGTCCTCGAACGTCGTCGTGAAAGCGGTAAAGTTCCCATCCTGCAAAAAGGCTTTCAGCCCGAGTTCAATCCGCGCCTGTTCACGAATTGATTCGCGAACGGGACCTTTTTGATGGCCGGCGGGTACAATGTCGTACAGCTCCTCGTATTCATCGAGCAACTCGTTCACTTTTTGTTCAGAAACATCGCGGATGTATTGGACTAAATCCCCGATGCCATAGCCGTTGACCGACCAGCCGAATTGAATTTGCGCTCCGACTTTGTCCCCTTCCGTCACAGCCACTTCACGCATGTTGTCGCCAAAACGAGCCACTTTTAGGTTGCGGCTTTCCTCAAAGGCAACAGCTGTTCGCATCCATTTCGCCAGCCGCTCACGGACACTCGGGTCTTCCCAATACCCGACGATCACTTTCCGGGCCACGCCCATTCTCGCGCCGATAAATCCGTATTCCCGGTCACCGTGAGCCGATTGGTTTAAGTTCATAAAGTCCATATCGATGCTGTCCCACGGAATATCACGGTTAAATTGAGTGTGAAGATGCAATAACGGTTTTCGCAGCTCCAAAAGGCCGCCAATCCACATCTTCGCTGGCGAGAATGTATGCATCCAAGTGATGACCCCAGCGCATTGTTCGCTCGCATTCGCCTCAAGGCAAACGCGCCGGATTTCCTCTGGCGTCGTCACGACTGATTTGAAAACGAATGGGAACGGAAACACCGAATCGCGATTCCATTCATTGACCATGATTCTTGAATGTTCTTCGACTTGTTTTAACGCTTCTTCTCCGTACAAGTGCTGACTTCCTGTCACAAACCAAAATTCATAAGGACGTAATGACAGCATCATTGCTCCTCCCCGTTCACGATAAAGTCATAGATTCTTTCGCCGCTCGTGCGGTTTCTTTCCAATGCTTGAGCCGTTTCATGACATCGTTTTCCCCACGGCCGAAGTAGTCATGCAACTTCGTATATTCTTGGTACAACTGCTCGTACATCGCGACATTCTCCGGAATCGGTTTGAACGTCTCTTCACGCACTTTTCCCATGTTTCGCGCCGCCTCAACGATTGATTCATAACCACCGTTCTCTTTGCCGGCCGCGACCGCCGCGAACATGGCAGCCCCCACTGCCGGGGTTTGCTTCGACGCCGCGATTTTGATCTCGCGGTTGGTCACATCGGCATAAATTTGCATGAGCAGCTTATTTTTTTGCGGCAACCCGCCGCACGCGTACAACTCGTCAACGTTGACACCGTTTTCAACAAACGCATCAATAATTTTGCGCGTGCCAAAGGCCGTGGCTTCAAGCAGGGCGCGGTAAATCTCTTCTGGTTTTGTCAACAGTGTGTATCCGACGATGAGCCTGTTAAATCGGTATCAACCAATACGGAGCGATTGCCGTTCCACCAGTCCAACGCAAGCAACCCGGTTTCCCCCGGCCGATAGGCGGCGGCTCGCTTCTCAAGCCATTCATGAACGCTGACGCCTTCTTTTTCAGCTGCTTCTTTGACATAAGCCGGAACGCCTTGTTCGACATACCAAGCAAAAATGTCCCCCACCGCCGATTGGCCGGCTTCGTAACCGAAATATCCGGGAATGATGCCGTCTTCCACAACGCCGCACATGCCTTCGACATATTTTTCTTCCGTGCCCAGCAGCATGTGGCAAATCGAGGTTCCCATCGCCATGACCAACTTGCCAGGCTCGACAACTCCGACGCCTGGTACGGCCGCATGGGCATCGACATTTCCGACGGCGACAGCTGTTCCCGGAAGGAGGCCCATCATAGCGGCCATTTCATTGGTCAGCACACCTGCTCTCGTGCCGAGCGGAACGATCGGACCGCGCAGTTTCGTTTCTGTTAAGTGTTCTAGCCGCGGGTCGAGCGCCCGGAAAAACTCCTTGCTTGGATAGCCGTCTTGTTTATGCCAAATCGACTTATAGCCCGCCGCACAGCTATTCCGGACGATATTCCCAGTCATTTTGAAAATGACCCAATCAGTCGCCTCAAGAAAAAGGTCGGTCTGTTCGTAAATCTCCGGATCTTCGTTTAGAATCTGCCAAATTTTCGCAATCATCCATTCAGATGAAATTTTTCCGCCGTATCTCGGTAAAAACGCTTCGCCTCGTTTGGCCGCAATTTCATTGAGCAAGTTCGCCTCATCTTGAGCGGCATGGTGCTTCCACAATTTCACCCAACTGTGCGGACGGTTCCTGAATTCTGGCTTTAGGCAAAGCGGCTCGCCAGAAGCATCAACCGGCAGCATCGTGCATGAAGTAAAATCAATGCCGACCCCGATCACATCGGCTGGGTTGACCCCTGACTTTTGCAATACCGTCGGGACAGCGGTCGCCAATACTTCAATATAATCAGCCGGGTGTTGCAGCGCCCAGTCTGGCTCGAGTTGTACGTTCGATTCTGGCAATACTTCATCAATAACTCCGTGGGGGTACGGAGTGACATGGTCCGCAATTTCGTTTCCTTCTAGATCAACGAGAACGGCTCGTCCCGATTCGGTGCCATAGTCAATGCCAATGACATACTTTTTCCCCATCTCGGTCTCCCTCCCTTTACTGCCCATAGTAAGCGTTTGCGCCATGCTTGCGCAAATAGTGGCGATCAAGCAGCGTTTGGCTGATCGGCTGTGCATTTGGATTGAGCATGTACGTTCTTGCCGCCATTTTCGCTACTTCTTCCAAGACAACGGCATTATGAACCGCGTTCGCTGGATCTTTCCCCCAAGCAAACGGGCCATGGCCGTGCACCAAAACACCTGGCATTTGCAACGGGTCGAGAAAGCGGAACGTTTCCGTAATGACCTTTCCAGTCTCTAGTTCATAGGCTCCCTGAATTTCTTCATTGGTCATCGGCCGGGTGCACGGAATTTCCCCATAGAAATAGTCTGCGTGTGTCGTTCCTAATGCCGGAATTCCTTTTCCGGCCTGCGCCCAAACAGTCGCCCAAGTCGAATGGGTATGAACAATTCCTCCGATCCCCGGAAATTGCTTATACAACCAAAGATGGGTAGGGGTGTCCGACGACGGTTTTAAGTCCCCTTCCACCACATTTCCAGTTAAATCCACGACCACCATATCATCAATGGTCAACTTGTCATACGCCACCCCGCTTGGCTTAATGACAACCAACCCGCGCTCCCGATCAATCCCGCTCACATTTCCCCACGTAAACGTCACGAGGCGGTATTGCGGGAGCTGCAGGTTGGCCTCTAATACGGCTCGTTTCAATTCCTCAAGCATCAGCCTCCACTCCCTCTATAAAAAAACTCCTCACCTCCATTATATTATTGTACGTACAATTTTTCTATAACTTTTTTGATGCCTCGTACATTTTTTAAATTTCCTTTGTTGAGTTACGGACAATTAGCTCTGGTCGATAAATGATATCGCCAATTTTATCGACTGATCGTTGTTCGATCATTTGAATGAGCATCTCAGCCGCTTGAACGCCCATTTCTGTTTTTGGATGACGAATCGTCGTCAATTTCACCTCCGTCGCTGTCGCAAACGTCGAGTCATCAAACCCTACAATCGAAAGATCATCGGGAACTGACAGCCCTTGTTGGCGAATGACTTCAAGAAGCAAAATCGCCAGCTCATCGTTGTAGCACACAAAGGCTGTCGGGCGCTCCTCTTTCGGCCGCTGCAAAAACTCCCGCGCCACCTCAAGCGGCTTTGTCCATTTCTCCTCTGTTGCGTAGGAAAGAAGATACTCCGTGGCCACAGGCACCTCGTGTTGCTGATGGGCGCGAATAAAGCCGCGCAAACGATCCACCCCTTGCAAATCGTCAGTTTTAAAGAAACCGGCAATTCGGCGATGCCCTAAACGAATGAGATGATCGGTCAATAAAAATCCTCCCTGCTCATCGTCCATTTTCACGCATGGACAGCTCACTTCCAAATAACGGGCGTTAATCATAACGTACGGGATGTGAAGGTTGTTGAGCGACAAGTAATAGCCAAGGTTCGGATTCCCTTGCGCACTTTTGGTCGGCTCGATGATCAGCCCGCTCAACGGCTCCCGGATCATCTCCTCAAGCTGTTCTTTCTCTCTCTGTTTGTCGTTATTCGTGCTGGCAAGCAAAAGACGGTATCCTTTTTCCCGTAGCGTCTCCTCCGCTCCGCGGACGATATGGGGAAAAATATAATCGGAAATATAGGTCGTTACGATTCCGATCGTTTTCGTATCCACCTGTTCTTTCGGCTTCGGTCGGGACACAAATGTGCCGCTCCCTTGGATTTTGTACAGCCATCCTTCCTTCTCGAGTTCCCCGAGCGCTTGCCGAACGGTATGTCGGCTTAGTTGAAACTGGTTGGCGATCTCATGCTCGGTCGGAATTTTCTCATCCGGCTTCATTTGTCCGGAAATGATCCAAGATAAAATTTCTTGTTTTAATTGCAGATATTTCGGCAGCGTTTTCTCCTTCATAGTCCACCTCAATGATAAAATAATGAGATACAAATTAATTTTATTATAGCAGTTTTTATTTGTCCGTATCTATTTCTCCAATTTCAACAACATTTCATCCACAAAATTCACTGGATTAGACAGCAGGACAACCCTATTCTCTTACTTTCTTCTAAAATGTATCAAAGGAATTAGCTAAAATAATTAGGGGCTTTTTTGCACAAAAAATCCCTTCTTCATCGGGGATTAGAGAGAACTCCCCTAATGAAAAAGGGACGGAGACAAACAACGAACTACTCTAACTCTTCAATCATCGACATCACCGCATCCCGCAAATCCTTGTACGACCAACTCGGGAAAGTCGGCCGCTGAACAGCAAGTTCGTGCGAGGCGGGAAGGTGGACAAAGCCAGCCTGCACGGATAAATTTTCAGTACTTACTTTATGAAAGACAGAATACATGACATGGTTGCACAAATACGTTCCCGCTGTATTAGAGATTTGCGCAGGATAACCCCGCTCATTCAAGACGTTGACAAGTCGGCGGATCAGCAAAGCAAGGCCGAGAAATAGGCCCCAGGCCCCTCTTCGACAATCAGCTCATCTTGCACCCGCATGCCGCGATTATCCGGCCCTCCGTCTTGACAATTGATCGCCACTCGTTCTGAGGTGATTTTTGTACGCTCGGCGGCGAGGCCGAGAGACATGACGACATCGGGTTGGATTTGTTCTAAGTACTCTAAGCAACACAAGGATGACTGTGAAAAGTCGACCAGAAGCACACGGCCGAAAACACAATATTTTCCTATTCCTTCTTTAAAACTACTCCCACCCGAGCTTTTCGGCGGCAGAAGCCGTCACTTTTTCCCTACCTCCCCCCAAACACCGGCTTCCGTTTTTCTAAAAAGGCGCGGACGCCTTCGCGGTGGTCTTCGGTTTGCCGCATGCGCTGTTGGGCGTCGGTTTCAAGTTCGAGCACGCGAAGCAAATCTTCTTTTGTTTGTTCGACGTACAACATTTTCGTGGCGATCATGGCTTGAAGCGGTTTTTCTTGCAAGGAAGCGATTGCTTGTTCCGCCTGTTGTTCATCTTCGACGATGAAGTCAATCAGCCCGAGCTGCTGCGCTTCGTCCGCGCTCATCGGTTTTCCTTCCCAAATGATCTGTTTCGCTTTCGCCGTGCCGACCCGCTGCGCCAGGAAGAAATGCCCGCCGCCATCAGGGATGAGGCCGATGCCGATGAAATTCATCGCCAGGCGCGCTTCTTTCGTGGCGATAAGATAATCGCTTGCCAAGGCGAAGCTGAATCCAAGGCCAGCCGCTGGGCCATGGATGAGGGAAACGGTGATTTTCGGCATCGTATACAAGAGCATGATCATCTCCCGAATCGTATTCATCACCGTCTGAAACTGGTTTGGATCATCGACAGCGAGCATCGTCTTAATGTCGCCCCCAGCCGAAAATCCTCTTCCTCTGCCGCGAATGACGACAACGGAAGCGTCGCTTTCCTTGATTTTCCGCAGCGCGTCGACGAGCTCATGCAACATTTGTACATCCATCGCATTGAGCGCCTGCGGGCGATTGAGTTCCAGTATTGCTTTGTTTTGGTCAAATGTCAAAACAACTGTTTCCATCGTTCTCCCCCTCTGAATCATCATTCATTTATTCATTTCCCGATCGGAGGGCAAAATTCCTTTTTTGTGCATGAAAAACTGGGTGCCCGCAGTCAAGGCACCCTCCCTTTCATTGCATTTTACCGTGTATGTTTGCCTGCTTTCTTTACAGCCGTCCTTTCTCCTCGCCTAAAGCAGCAAGCAGCCGCTCGATCCGTTCGAGCCGGCACCCCATACTCCCGATGGAGAAGGCGATCCATATTAACTGCCACAAACAGCACAAACGGCAGAAGCCACGCAAACAAAGGAAACAACCCATCTCCAATCGGAATCCTCATTTACCCTAACTTTTTCCATCTATAATTTTAGTTTTCGTTAAAAATAATCAACTTCAACTCCGTCATTTCTTCAATCGCATAACGAATGCCTTCACGGCCAAACCCGCTTTCTTTCACGCCGCCGTATGGCATATGGTCGACGCGGAACGTCGGGATGTCGTTGATGAGCACGCCGCCGACGTGCAACTGCTTCGCCGCTTTCCACGCGGTATGGACGTTGTCGGTGTAGATGCCCGCCTGCAAGCCGTAGCGCGAGTCATTGACCAGTTCAATGGCTTCATCGATCGAACGGACGCGGTTGATCAAGACGATCGGGGCGAACACTTCTTGGCAAGACACTTTCATCGTCGGTTCGGCGTCCACAATGACCGTCGGAAGCAAGATATTGCCGTCGCGCTCGCCGCCGAGGACGACGTTTGCGCCGCCTTGTTTCGCCTCCTCGATCCAAGAGAGCGCCCGGTCGACATCGTTTGGCGTAATCAAGGCGGATACATCGGTGGTTGGATCCAACGGGTCGCCTGTTTTCAACTGTTTCGCGGCGGCGACAAATTTTTCGACGAACTCGTCATAACGATTCTCATGCACGTAAATGCGCTGGAGTGAAATGCACACCTGCCCTTGGAACGTGAACGCACCGAACACGCAGCGCGGATGATGCGGTCAAGATCGACCTGTTCATCGACGATCACGGCCGAGTTCGAGCCGAGCTCGAGCGTCACCCGCTTTAAGCCAGCTTTATTGCGGATCGCGATGCCGACTTCCGGGCTGCCGGTGAAGGTGATCATGCTGATGCGCGGGTCGGTGACGATTTTGTCGCCGACCGTGCGGCCGCTTCCGGTGACGACGTTGAGCGCCCCTTTCGGCAAACCGGCTTTTTCGAACAGTTCGGCAATAAAGTAGGCGGACAGCGGCGTTTGGCTGGCTGGCTTCAACACAACGGTGTTGCCCGAGGCGATGGCCGGGCCAAGTTTATGGGCCACCAAGTTCATCGGGAAGTTAAACGGCGTAATCGCTCCAATGACGCCGATCGGCTCGCGGACCGTCAAGGCGATGCGATGTTCCCCGCCCGGCGCGGCGTCAAGCGGCAGCGTTTCCCCGTGAATGCGCTTCGCTTCTTCGGCGGCGAATTTGTACGTTTGGATCGTGCGGGCGACTTCCCCTTTCGCCGTGGTGATCGGTTTGGCTGCTTCCAGTGCGATCAACCTTGCCGCTTCTTCCTGCCGCGCTTTCAGCTGCTCGCCGACCCGCTCTAAAATGGCGGCTCGTTCATGCGCCGGCATAGCCGCCATCGTTTGCCGCGCGGCGTACGCCGCCGCGATCGCTTCGTCAACTTCTTCTTCCGATGCAGCCGGGATCTCGGCGATCGTCTCGCGTGAATACGGTGATTTCAGTTCAGTGTAAGACTTCCCTTCCCGCCATTCGCCGTTGATGTATAGCTTCTGTTTCTGCACCGCGATTGACATCTTTTCACCCTTCCCTTCTTTTAAGCACGCGGCCGAAATTTTCCCCTTCAGTATATGTCCCGCATGCCCTGTTTATTTGTTTCATTCGCCATCGCGCGTGAAAATCCTTCCACTTGTCCTTTGTTTACGAAAGCCGTCCGTTGCCATGCAGCGCCATCATTCGCCTCTCTCGTTACGGGTGACGTTCCCCTCCCCTCTCTATGATAACACTCCGTCGCTCGGTTTGCCGCCAAACTGCTTGCCCCTGTTCGCGGAAAGACAAGCAACATAGCCCTTGGTCACCGGCCGCCCAACGTTCGGCGCAACATTTCCTCAGCTAACCGTTCAGCCCCGCAAGGCATGATGATGGCTTTCTAATTCCTCCTTCTCCTATGTTTTTGTTGTATGATAAAAGCAGCCAAAAATAGTGTAGAAGGAGATTTGGAAATGAACATCAAAACACTCATCGACCTCACCATGCCGATCACGGCCCAAACTCCGGTGTACCCGGGGGATCCGAAGCCGAAAATCGAACCGGCGGCGACGTTCGCCCAAGACGGCTATCACGTCAGCCGCCTTGTGCTTGGGTCGCATAGCGGCACGCATGTGGATGCGCCGTTTCACTTTTGCGAACACGGTTGGCGGCTCGATGACGTGCCGCTCACGTATTTTCTTGGCCGCGGCATCGTGATCGATGCCACGGGGAAAGCGGAAGGCGAAGCGGTGACGATGGCCGATGCCGCTCCGTATATCCCGAAGCTGTCACCGGGAACCATTGTGTTGTTTCATACCGGCTGGTCGCAATACGCCGGAACAAAGCGGTATTTCCGCCATCCGTACGTCGCGCCGGATGTGATTGAAGCGATGCTTGGGCGAGGGGTTCGCACGTTTTTCATTGACGCGCTCAACATCGACCCGCCGGACGGCTCGTCGTTCCGCGCCCACGAACTTATTCTTGGCGCCAACGGGGTGATCGGAGAAAATTTCGTGAACTTCGAGCGAATCGATTTTGATGACCCGTATATTATTGCCCTCCCTCTTTCCTTGCCTGGCTGCGACGGTTCGCCTGTTCGGGCGGTGGCGGTGCAGTGGGCGTAACAAAGAAGGATGATGCAACCAAACGCCCCGCACATGCTTTGCGCGGGGCGCGGCCTTGGGCTATTTGAGCCATTTGATCACTTTCACCGGGTTTCCGCCAACGACCGCGTTGGCGGGGACATCTTTTGTCACAACCGCCCCTGAGGCGATGACAGCGTTGTCGCCGATCGTGACGCCCGGGTTGATGACGGCCCGCCCGCCGATCCAGACGTTATGGCCGATCACAACCGGCTTTCCGTACTCCAACCCGGAATTTCGTTCGTGCGGATCGAGCGGGTGAGTCGCCGTATAAATGTGCACACCAGGACCAATAAAACAATGGTCGCCGATTCGCACTTCGCATACATCCAAAATCACGCCATCAAAGTTCATAAAAAAGTCTTCACCGACGTGAATGTTGTAGCCGTAGTCGCAGCGGAAGTTCGGCTCGATAAACAGCCGTTCTCCCGTTGAACCGAACAGTTCTTTGAGCAGAGCGGTTCGCTTTTCATATTCCGTTTCCAACGTTTCGTTATACAAACGAACGAGCCGCCGCGCCCGCTCCCGCTCCTTGACGAGCTCCGGATCAGCGGGATTGTACAAGTGTCCCGCTACCATCTTTTCTTTTTCGGTTTTCATCGAACCCCTCCAACATTTCATGCATTCGTTTCAAAACTCCATGGAATGATCTTATCGTCCTTCAGAAAAACCGTTCCCTGTCATCGTTTCGATGCGCACGCCTTCCCGATAATAGGCCTCCATCACATCCTTTGGCACCATGCTTCCACCCGTCGCCCAGCCAATATGGACGGCGTTTTTCATCTTTTCTTTCAAACCGTTTGCCTCTACGTACGTTTGCCCCGCCAAATCACGAAACAGCCGAACAGGCCCCGCCACCCCCGCCAAGGCGGACGGCTCTAAATAGATTTCCTCCGTTTCCACCATCGCCGCGAGCAAGCGGTAAAGCGTCGAATCGTCCACCGTATAGACGCCGCTGATGACGTTCTCAAGCATGTTTCCCACCAGCCGCGACGGCCGCCCCACCGCTAGCCCGTCCGCTTCGGTCTTATTGTCGAGGCCAAAATCTTGCACCGACACGCGGTCGTGCTCTCCTGTCATCAACCCAAGCAGCATGCAAGGCGAATGCGTCGGCTCAGCGAAAAAGCAATGCACATGATCGCCGTACACGAGCTTCAGCCCAAACGTCACCCCGCCCGGACCGCCGCCGACGCCGCAAGGAAGATACACAAAGAGCGGATGGGTTTCATCAACCGTGATGTTCATGTCCTCTAATTGCTTTTTCAGCCGAAACGCCGCCACCGCATAGCCTAAAAACAGATGGATCGAGTTCTCATCATCGATAAAATACGACGTTGGATCCTCGGCGGACTGTCTTCGCGCCTCTTCCACCACTTTGTTGTAATCAGTGAGATGTTCGATGACGGTGACCCCTTTGCTTCGCAATAAGTCTTTTTTCCATTGTTTCGCATCGGCTGACATATGAACGGTGACGCGGAACCCAAGCTGCGCCCCGATGATGCCGATGCTCAAGCCTAAATTTCCTGTCGAACCGACGACAAGCGAATAGCGGGAAAAGAACTGCCGGAATTCTTCGCTGGCCATGACCGCATAGTCCTCTCCTATGGCGATCATACCGTTTGCGAGCGCAAGATCTTCCGCGTGTTTCAACACTTCGTAAATGCCCCCACGCGCCTTGATCGACCCGGAAATCGGGAGATGGCTGTCGCATTTTAGCAACAGCTCCCCCTCGATGTTGGTCTGAAACATCTTTTCCAAACGCCGTTGCATGTTCGGAATCCGGACTAAAGGGGATTCGATGATGCCATAGGCCGGCCGCGTCTCGGGAAAAACTTTCGCGATGTAGGGGGCAAAGCGGCGCAATCGTTCTTCCGCCTCCTTAACATCGCGCTCGCGTAAAGGAATCGTTTGAATAGCTTGCGCAAACGCGTGATATTTTGGATTGCGCCAAAACACCTCTTCGGCCGCCATGATCATTTCAAGCAGCGGGAATTCCTTTACCCACTTTTGGATTTCGTTTTTGGTCATCATGCACCATTCTCTCCCATGCGTGTTTGTCGTTTCGCACCCTGGGCGGATGCCGGTCCAAAGTCCGCTTCATTGTTTGTCGAACCGTTTACCTCCAGTCTCGCGAAAACCGCTTCCATTGTCAATGGGGAGGAAGGAAAATGGGTTGTGGATGACATTCGGGAGTGATCCCAGCCTCGTCGGAACGGCCAAGCAAGGTGCGATCTGCTTTGAAAAACGCCTGTCTTTCCATTATGATGAAAGAGGCAAACCATATCGTGGAGATGATGATCATGAGCAATCGTCGCGATTTATCGCTTTTGTTTCTCGTGATGTTTTTGGTCATGGCCGGGTTTGGCATCATCATTCCCGTCCTTCCGTTTTACGCAGAAAAAATCGGCGCGACGCCAACGCAGCTCGGCTGGTTGATGGCCGTGTATTCGCTCATGCAATTTTTATTTGCGCCGATGTGGGGGAATTTATCGGACCGCTATGGACGAAAGCCGATGCTGCTTGTCGGCATTTTCGGTTTGGCCCTTTCGTTTTTCTTGCTCGCCGTCGCGACAAAACTTTGGATGTTGTTTGCCGCTCGCATCATCGGCGGATGTCTATCGGCGGCCACGATGCCGGCCGCTATGGCGTACGTCGCAGATGTGACAACGGAAGAAGACCGGGGCAAAGGAATGGGGATGATCGGAGCGGCCGTTGGGCTTGGATTCATTTTCGGACCGGGGATCGGCGGCGTGTTCTCGAAAACGAGCTTAACCGCTCCGTTTTGGATGGCAGGCTGCTTGGCGCTCTTGACCGCTCTATTCGTTTTCGTTTTCTTGCATGAGTCGCTTCCGAGAGAAAAACGAATGAATATACGAACAAAGCGGCCATCGCTTGCGGCCGCCCTCCAAGGGCCTGTAGCGCGCCTATACCTACTGCAGCTGATCACAACGTTTTCCCTCGCCGGACTTGAGGCGACGTTCGCCTACTTTGCCGCTGAACGAGCGGGACTTTCGTCGACGGAACTTGGCTACATCTTTATGATCATGGGGCTTGCAGGAGCCGTCGTTCAAGGAGGGCTGCTTGGAAAACTGATCCGCTCATTCGGGGAAGGCGCTGTCATTCGTTTCGGGCTGTTCCTGTCAGCAGTTGGCTTTTTTCTCATTTTATTCGTTCACAGCTTTTGGACAGCCGCGCTCTATTTAACGATTTTCGGCATTGGAAACGGCATCATCCGCCCGTGCGTCTCCGCGTTGTTGACGAAATATACGGCGGACGGCCAAGGAAGCGCAACAGGCGTCTTATCATCGTTCGATTCGCTCGGCCGCATCGGCGGTCCGGCGATCGCCGGCTGGTTGTTCACCTTAAAGTCCAGTTTGCCATATATGTCAGGGATTGTGCTAACATTCATTTCCTTCGCTGTTTTTCAATCGTTTCAACGAGCCATGATGCAAAAAGACTCGGCCCTTTGACACAAGAGGAGGACGGATGTGGACATCCCCTGTTACAGATCAGCGAGCGAAAAAGCCCACTCCTTGAGGGGTGGGATGAAAGCGAGCCCCGTCTAACCTAGCGCACTGGTCACA
>NZ_ATCO01000048.1:0-1874 GCF_000422025.1 Geobacillus sp. WSUCF1
AAAAAAGAGGAACAAACAAGTAATGAGGATAACGTCATACGGGAACTTGAAGAAGAATTTAATGCTGATATTCGGAAAGGACAGTTTGCTGCTGTCCTTTTTATACCCTTAAATCGGCATGTTGCAAGTCTGATTTTTCCACCTGAACGTTTGTCCTCAGTCTCCCCCTCATTCATTATTATCTAAATCACCCATTTTCATGAAAAAACATTTCCTAAACTTGACAAAAAAATGAATATAAAATATGATACATACATATGAACATATGCTCATATATAATAAATAAAGTGAGGGGAATCATCATGAAGATGGAAGACCATTCTTTCTTAAAATCTGAAACCATTGAAAATGTATCGCGAATATTTAAGGTATTAGCCGATCCAACACGAATCAAAATTCTTTATTTGTTATCGCAAGAAGAGTGCAATGTCAATCACATTGCAGAAGTGTTGGAAATGTCTCAATCAGCCGTTTCCCATCAACTTAGTATGTTACGAAATCTGAGACTGGTTAAGTATCGCCGTGAAGGAAAAACACTGTTTTACTCCTGCGATGACGAACATGTTATTTCATTATTAAAACAAGCCATTGACCATTCTGAACATCATTAAGGAGGTATTTTATCATGCATCATCATCACCACCATCATTCTCACGACCACCATGGTCATCACCATCACCACGGACATCACCATGATCACAGTAGAGAAGGAAATAAAAAAGGGCTTACAATTGCCCTTCTCATTACCGCTGGAATTATGTTGTTAGAGTTTTTCGGAGGTTTAATCACAAACAGTCTAGCTCTTCTTTCTGACTCTGGTCATATGCTTAGTGATGCCAGTTCACTTGTTCTTAGTCTAGTTGCTATTTGGTTTGCCACCAAACCAGCTTCCCCCAATAAAACGTATGGCTTTTATCGTTTTGAAATTTTAGCCGCTTTATTTAATGGAGTTACCTTGTTTGTTATCGCTGGATTTATTATTTGGGAAGCAATTGAACGTTTTTACAACCCACCAACGGTAGCTAGCGGCTCTATGATGATCATTGCGTCCATTGGTCTGTTTGCCAATCTTTTAAGTGCTTGGGCGTTAATGAGAAAAGGGGATGTGAAAAATAATGTCAATCTTCGTAGCGCTTATCTTCATGTGATCGGTGACGCCTTGGGTTCCGTAGGTGCTATCATCGCTGGGATTGTCATGTGGCTCTTTGATTGGTATGTCGCAGACCCCATTATTTCCATTTTGGTTGCCTTATTAATCTTGAAAGGTGCTTGGGGAGTTATTAAACATACGGTTCACATTTTGATGGAAGGAACGCCCATTACCATTGACCAAAATGAAGTGAAAAAAGCCTTAGAAAGTATTGAAGGAGTGGTTGGCGTTCACGACCTTCATATTTGGACCATTACTTCAGGATTGGACTCATTAAGTTGCCATATTTTGATTGAAGATCATCAAGACAGCCAAAAGGTTTTACAAGATGCCATTCACATGATTGAAGAAAAATTTAAGATCCTGCATACAACCATTCAAATTGAAACCTCTCAAATCCATCATGGGGAAATGAAAGTCTAGCGAAAAACAATATAGAGTGATGTCAGCTATTGTGATTATCGGCTTAAACGCATATTTATTGTTTAAGAAATAGTAAACCTCATTATCTTTTTGCGGATAATGAGGTTTATTGTTTTTATCTAATAGAATTTTTTGATGTAGCTAATTAAATGAATCACACGGTAAATATTGGGTTGATTTTTTTAAATTCCATTCTTTTTTTGTTTTTAATTCAAATAAACATTTGAATAATAAAAGAAATGGGGTATAATATATTCAAACGGAAATTTGAATATGAAAGAGGGATAATGAATGAGTAAGA
>NZ_ATCO01000049.1:0-22020 GCF_000422025.1 Geobacillus sp. WSUCF1
TCAACACCAGCAAGGCTACGCGGCGCTCGTCCTTCGCCACCGGATGTTTCCGATTGTGAACTTCGCTTCGGGCGTTGCGCCGTTGTTGTTGCTCGTTGGATTTGTGCTCCATCAATTTTCGCTGATTGGACTCGGCATTTTGTTTTTCTCGCTGGCGGTGGCCTTCCAAATCATTACCTTGCCGGTGGAGTTTAACGCGAGCGCACGGGCGAAGCGGTTTATGCTGGCTGAAGGGTTGATCGCCCCAAATGAAGCGCGAGGCGTAAACAAAGTGCTTGGCGCGGCGGCGCTGACATACGTCGCGGCAACGTTGATCGCCGTGTTTGAACTGCTGAAATATGTGCTCATTTTCACCCAAGGGAACAATAATGAGGAATCGTAACATATTGGGCCGCCTAAGGCGGCCCAGCGGCATCATCGTCTATCAGCTGCAATGGAAACTTTTGTGTGCAGGAGGTGTAACCTGGGCGCTTCATCCGCGCTCGGAGACGAATTGGATATAGCCAGTTTGCTGTTGGTGGCGTTTCTCATCGCTTGCACCGCCTTTTTTGTCGCTTCTGAATTTGCGATCGTCAAGGTGCGCAGCTCGCGCATCGATCAGCTTGTCAATGAAGGGAATCGACGGGCGGTCGCGGCGAAAAAAGTGATTTCGAATTTGGACGGCTATTTATCGGCGAACCAGCTCGGCATTACGCTCACCTCGCTTGGCCTTGGCTGGCTCGGGGAGCCGACGGTGGCGCGGATGTTGCTGCCGCTGTTTGAACGCCTCCATTTATCGGAATCCGTCTCCCACTTTTTAGCGTTTATCATTTCGTTTTCGCTCATCACCTTTTTGCATGTCGTCGTCGGTGAATTAGCGCCGAAGACGTTTGCCATTCATAAGGCGGAAGCGATTACGCTGTTTACGGCTCAGCCGCTCATCTGGTTTTACAAAATCATGTATCCGTTCATTTGGACGCTCAACAACTCTGCGCGGCTCGTGACGCGCCTGTTTGGCCTCAGGCCGGTGGCGGAGCATGAAATCGCCCACTCTGAGGAGGAGTTGCGCCTCATTTTATCCGAAAGCTACAAAAGCGGGGAGATCAATCAGTCAGAGTACCGCTATGTCAATAACATTTTTCGTTTTGACGACCGCATAGCGAAAGAAATTATGGTGCCGCGCAAAGAAATTGTGGCGCTCGATATTAACAAAAGCGTCAAGGAAAACTTGGACATCATTCGCGAAGAAAAGTATACGCGCTATCCGGTCATTGACGGCGATAAAGACCATGTGCTTGGACTCATCAACGTGAAAGAGGTGTTTACGGACTTTATTGCCAATCCGTCCAACGAAAAGCAGATGAAAGACTATATCCGCCCGATCATTCAAGTGATTGAATCGATCGCCATTCACGATTTGTTGGTCAAAATGCAAAAAGAACGCATCCATATGGCGATTTTGGTCGATGAATACGGCGGCACGTCTGGACTGGTTACAGTCGAGGACATTTTGGAAGAAATCGTTGGCGAAATCCAAGATGAGTTTGATATTGATGAAACGCCGCTGATTCAAAAAATGGACGATCGATTGATCTTGGATGGCAAAGTGTTGATCAGCGAAGTGAATGACTTGCTTGGGCTGGACATTGACGATGATGACGTCGATACGATCGGCGGCTGGATTTTAACGAAGCATTATGATATCAAACCAGGCGAGAGTGTCGAAATCGATGGCTACTTGTTTACGGTGAAGGAAATGGATGGCCATCATGTGAAATCGCTGGAAGTGGCAAAAAAAGAGCCGAGCAAAGAGGAGGAGGCGGCAGGCGCCGAAGAGGAGGAGTTGCGTTTGTAAGGCAGACGGGGGCGTCTGCCTTTTCTCGTTTCGGCCGAGAAATCCCCTCCTCCATTGAAGGACGGCGGAGTAGATCAATTGTAAATGCGCGAAAGGTCGGTGGGAAAATCGCTTGTTGGCGCGAGACAAATGACCTCTTCGTTTGTAAACGGATGGCGGAACGTTAGCTTAGCGGCATGAAGCGCATGGCGATGAAACACTGGTTTGCCGCCATAAAGCACATCGCCGACGAGCGGATGGCCGAGATGGGCCAAATGGACGCGGATTTGGTGCGTCCGTCCAGTCTCGAGAGAAAGCTCAACAAGCGATGTTGACGGGAATGTTTTGATGACGCGATAGTGTGTCACCGCTTTTGCCCCCGTCTTCGAGACGCGCCGGCGCGTTGGATGGTGGCGGTCGCGGCCGATTGGCGCGGAAATGGTTCCTGATTTCGGGGACAAACGACCGTGAACAAGGGCGACGTACGTCCGCTTGATGGCACGGTGGGCGAGCATCCGATCGAGCGTCGCACCGGCAAGCGAGTGTTTGGCAAATAAAATCGCTCCCGACGTGTCGCGGTCAAGTCGGTGAATGTGGCGCACTTTTGTTAAAATTGCCTGCGACTGCAAATAAAACGCGACCGCATTGGCGAGCGTGCCGGTTTGCCCCGGTTCGGACGGATGAATGTCGATGCCGGCTTCTTTGTTCAAGACGAGCAGATGGTCGTCCTCCCATAAAATCGAAAGCTCCCGATATTCTGGAACGATGAACGACGGCTCGGGCTCATATGCGTAAAGCTGAAGCCGGTCGCGTTCGTTGAGCACCGTCTTCCAGGGAACAGCCTGGCCGTTCAGTTTGACGCCGTGTTCCATCCGCCAACGGTGGGCGAGCTTTTTCGAGGCGGCCCATACGTCTTTCAGGAGCTGTTCAATCGTCAAACCGCTCCACCAGCTAGGGATGATGCATTCCAGCCAATCGCCTTTTCTTGTCCACAAAGGTTGTCACACTCCCAATTGTTTGTTAGCTGTGGAAACACTTTCTACCCCTATCCTTGCGCGAGATATGGTACACTCATAGTATCGTCTTCATGATGGAGAACGCAAGCATTGCGGCGAGAAAAGGTGGTATGGACGTTGAAAATGATGTATGCAGCGACTCCGGAACAAGAGCATTACATGCAGTATTTGCTCAACTACTTTTATACCGATGTGTTCCCGTATTACTTCGATGACGAACAAATCCGTCAATTTGAGGAGTGGGGCATTCTTTCGTTAGATCACGAACATGTGGCATATAATGGAACAATGAAGGAGGCTTTCCAAATCATTTCGGCGCTGCAGTCGCTCATTACCGTCATCGAATATATGGGGGAACATGGAGAGTGCGACCAATATGAATGGCTGTTTGCCCGCAACCAAAAAATTTTGGCTCGTCATGGAATCACCTTTCCATTTCGGGCCAAGCAGTTTCTCCATAAGCGGGCGATGCCGTGCAGCATGTATGTTCCCGCTGTGAACCAGTGGGTGATGTAGGGCAAGGGGCTGCGTCTTGTAAAAGGCGCAGCTCCTTATTTTTTTGGCATTGGCAGTGAGGCAAACCATCGGCGAAACGTTTTTTCATCATGGTATCCTTCGATGCGTTTTGCCTCTTTGCCGTTTTCATAATGGACAATGGTCGGGGTTGCTTCAATATGGTATATGTCCCAACCGTCTTCAAATTCGAGCAAGTTGAACAGCTTTAAATCGATGCCAAGCTCCTTTGCTAGCGGCACGACGATCGGCGTTGTCCGGTGGCAGTGCGGGCATGTCGGGCTGTAAAAGTAAACGGTGAGCGTCTTGCCGTCAGCCAGCTGCTGTTTCAACTCCGCGGGCAAAATAATGTTGCGGTAGTTCGGGTCGTCAAGTTGGGCGACAGTGGCTGGGTTCAGCTCGCTTTTATGGTAAGGGTTGTTGCTTGCGGCTTCTTTTTGTTCGTACATCGTAATAAACGCGATCGCAGCGAACAGGACGACAATGATGCCGCCAAATGCGAGCAGTTTTTTCAACGTTCGCTCTCCTTTCTTTGCTGGCGCATGACGGTCCAACTTAACAAAATAATGATCATAAAGGCAGTGAACGCCAAAAATGGAATGGTGATAAATCCAAGCCAGTTTATATATTGCCCTGTGCACGGAATGCGGCCGCAGCTGATGGCGTATTCTTGAAGCAGCGGAATTTTTTGCAATCCATAATGATACAGAGAAATACCCCCGCCAATCAATGACAGTGTGAAGCTATAGCGAGCTGCCGCAGCGTCTTTGCGCACGATGGCGATTCCTAAAATGATGACTTGCGGATACATAAAAATGCGTTGAAACCAGCACAGGTCGCACGGAATGTACCCAAGCACCTCCGAAAAATAAAGGCTTCCGAGGGTGGCGATGAGCGCGGTCGCCCATGCGGCCAAAAGCAAGTGTTCCGCGCGTTCTTGTTCCATCCTTCTCCCCTTCTTCCGTTGCAGACACCGTTGCCCGATCTTACACTGTTCAGCTCCATTATAAGGGATGGAAAACGGAACGTCCATTCATAACCGGCAAAGGGCAGGAAAGAAAACAACATTTTCTATCTATATCGCTCGACAAACGAGCCATACTAATCGGTGAAAGGGGAGGATCACATTGACGAACAACAGCGGAAACAAAGTGCAGGACATTATGACGAAAAACGTCGCAACGATTTCGCCGAACCAAACGGTGCAAGAAGCAGCGCAAATCATGAGCCAAAAAAATATTGGGGCGCTTCCGGTTGTGGAAAACGGGCAAGTCAAAGGGATGATTACGGACCGCGATATTACGTTGCGCGTCTCGTCCCAAGGAAAAGACCCGTCGACCGTCAAAGTAGCGGAGGTCATGACGAACCAAGTCGTCACCGGTACGCCGAATATGAGCGTACAGGAAGCCGCGAATGTCATGGCCCAACATCAAGTTCGCCGTTTGCCGATCGTGGAAAACAACCAGCTTCAAGGCATTGTCGCTTTAGGCGATATTGCGACGAACAGCGCATCAAACGAAGCGGCTGAACAGGCGTTGACGAGCATTTCCGAACCGTCGCAGCCGCAAGGGTAATGGGGGAAAAGGATGCCCACATTTTTTCCAGGGCATCCTTTTTCTTTTGGCAGGTATATTGTATGATGGGAGCGAATACATAAACAGGGAAAATGAAAATCAAGGGGGAACAGCGATGGAGTGGAGACAAAAATACGAACAATGGCTGCGTGAGCCGCAGCTCGATCCGGAATTGAAGCGGTTGTTGGAACAACGCCGCCATGATGAACGATGGCTGGAGGATTGCTTTTACAAAAATCTCGAATTCGGCACCGGCGGCATGCGCGGCGAGATTGGCCCGGGGACGAACCGAATGAACATGTATACGGTGCGAAAAGCGTCGGAAGGATTGGCGCGATACATACAATCGTTTGGCGATGAGGCGAAGCAACGCGGGGTCGTCATTGCCTATGACTCCCGGCATAAGTCGCCGGAATTTGCGATGGAGGCGGCGAAAACGTTGGCGACGAACGGCATTCAAACATACGTGTTTGATGAATTGCGTCCAACGCCGGAACTGTCGTTTGCTGTTCGCTATTTGCGGGCGTTTGCCGGCATTGTCATCACCGCTAGCCATAATCCGCCCGAATATAACGGCTATAAAGTGTATGGAGAGGACGGGGGACAGCTGCCGCCTGCTGTCGCCGACCAAGTGATCCGCTATGTCAATGAAGTCGAAAATGAGCTCGCCATTCATGTGGAAGATGAGAAAACGTTAAGAGAAAAAGGCCTTATTCGCATCATCGGAAGCGAAGTCGATGATGCTTATATCCATGCGGTCAAAACGATTTCCATCCATCCGGAGCTCGCTCGGGAAACGGCGATCCATATCGTGTTTACGCCGCTTCACGGCACGTCAAACAAACCGGTGCGCCGCGCGCTCGCTGAGCTCGGCTACCAAAACGTCTTTGTCGTCAAAGAGCAGGAGTTGCCGGATCCGAATTTCTCGACGGTCGCCTCGCCCAATCCGGAAGAACACGCGGCCTTCGCCATGGCGATGGAGTTGGGCAAGCAAGTGAACGCTGATCTGTTGATCGCCACCGACCCGGATGCCGACCGGCTGGGCGTGGCGGTGAAAAATGACAAGGGAAACTATGTCGTGCTGACCGGCAATCAAACCGGCGGCTTGTTGCTCCACTATTTGCTGTCGCAACGAAAAGCTCAAGGCACTCTGCCGGAAAATGGTGTTGTCTTAAAAACGATCGTGACGTCTGAATTGGGTCGGGCGATCGCCCAATCGTTTGGTCTTGAGACGGTCGATACGTTGACCGGTTTCAAATTCATCGGTGAAAAAATAAAGGAATACGAGCAAACAGGGCAATATGTGTTCCAGTTCGGATATGAGGAAAGCTATGGGTATTTGATCGGCGATTTTGTCCGTGACAAAGATGCCGTGCAGGCGGCTGTCCTCGCGGCGGAAGTGTGTGCGTTTTATAAAAAGCAAGGGCTATCGTTGTATGAGGCGCTCTTGCAATTGTTTGACCAGTACGGCTATTACCGCGAGGGACAACGATCGCTCACGCTGAAAGGCAAAGAAGGAGCAGAGGCGATTGCCGCGATTTTAGCGTCGTTCCGCCAACAGCCGCCGGTGGAGGCCGCGGGGAAAAAGGTGACGGTGATTGAGGATTACAAAACGAAAGAGCGGACGAACACGTTGACCGGCGAAAAAACGGCCATTAATTTGCCGACATCCAATGTGCTCAAGTATATCTTGGAGGATGGCTCGTGGTTTTGTCTGCGTCCATCAGGGACGGAGCCGAAAATGAAGGCGTACTTCGGCGTCAAAGGGACGTCGCTGGGGGACAGCGAAGAAAGACTAGCGCGCTTAACAGAAGCCGTCATGCAACGCGTAAAGGATGTGCTTAGCACCGTTTCGCCTTCTTATGCGCAATGATCAGCACAATCTGCGGGGAATTGGCATCGGCCAATTCCCCGTTCGTTTTACGAGTAAAACTGCGCGTACTGCTCGACTCCCATTTTTTGTTCGCTCACTTCAAGCGCATGGTCAATATAGCGAAGCAAGGCGTGCAACCGCTCCTGGATGACGGAGTAGTCATGTTCAAAATTATAAGCGTGGAGAAACTTTTCAATTTTTTTCGACAGAATATCATCAGGCGTACGCACCATTAAAATGAGCAAATTGTCCCATTCGGAGCGATGCGTGTAATAGAGCGCCTTATCATAGTCGACGGTGTTCAAGCGGCATGCCTCCTTTATCAAGAAGGAGTCATTGTTAGTGTATGACGGCCGGGCGTTTTGTTGCCCTGTAAATGTTGCGACAGAAGGCAAAATATAAATTATAACCGAAATGAAAACGAAAAAGGAAAAATAAATGTTGCAATTTTGTGACAAGGATAGTATCCTCAAAATAAGGGGATGATGAGAATGAACAAACGGCACGAAGGGCAAGAAATCATCAACATGTGCAAATGGATGGCGTCAGTGGGATTGATTGTCGGAGTTGTACTGTTTTTGCTTAGTTTTATCGCAAGCGCTTACAACAAAGACTATTTCTTGACGATCATCAGTCTCAGCATTATCGGGGCCTCGATGTTTATGTTCGGATTCGGCCTGTTTATGGGTCTGCTGACGGAAACGTACCATGCGGCCCGCGCGAGAACGTATAGCGCGCATAGAGAATGAAAAACACCGGAGATTAGCCCGGTGTTTTTCGCTTTTGCTGGATGTACCAATAGAAGATGGCGAAACCAAGAGCGACCAAAAAGACTGGAAATAAGAATGGACGGTAGGCATGGATGTACTGCTTGACGGCCATCCAGCGGCTTTCAAAATAGGCGCCGATCGTCAAAAAGACAGCGACCCACACCATCGCCCCGCTGTAGGCGAACAAAGCAAACTTTCTCCAACGGTAGGCGTTCATGCCGGCCCAAAAGGCGGCGAGATGCCGAACGCCGGGGATGAAATAGCAAATGAACAATACCGCTGGGCCGAGCTTCGAAAAAAGCGCTTTCGTTTGCTCGAGCCGCTTCTCCGTAAGATGAAGCTTCGGACCAAATTTATGCAAAAACGGCAGCCCGAGCGTAATCCCGAGCATATAGCTGAGCGAGATGCCAATGATGGCTCCAAGCCAGCAGGAAAGAAAAGCGAGCGGATACGAAAACGCCCCCGTTGAAACGCGGTAACCGGCATATGTCAACAGCAGCTCGTCGGGGATCGGCAGCCCGACGATGCCGAGCATCAGCGCAACCATAATGCCGATGTAGCCAAAATGTTCAATGAAATGATGCCAATATTGATGCAAACGATCACCACGCTTTATGGAAATATGTCGTGTACAACACAAATTATAACGGACGGCAGGCAGAAATGGAAAGCATGGGCAATGATTCAACGTATCAAAATTTCTTTTCCCTCATACATTGTGATAAGAGGAAAAAGGGGGGAGATGGATGCGGAAGGGCGAGCTGAAAGAGCTGGAACGGGCCATTGCCGAAATTACCGAAATTGCGGAAGGATTTGGCCTTGATTTTTATCCGATGCGTTATGAAATTTGTCCGGCGGACATTCTTTATACGTTTGGCGCCTACGGAATGCCGACGCGATTTTCCCATTGGAGCTTTGGGAAACAGTTTTACAAAATGAAGCTTCATTATGATTTAGGGTTAAGCAAAATTTACGAGCTCGTCATCAATTCGGACCCTTGCTACGCGTTTTTGCTCGATACGAATACGCTCATCCAAAATAAGCTGATCGTCGCCCATGTGTTGGCTCACAGCGACTTTTTCAAAAACAACGTCCGCTTCAGCAACACGAAGCGCGATATGGTGGAAAGCATGGCGGCGACAGCGGAGCGGATCAAGCATTATGAACATCAATACGGAAAATTGGAAGTGGAAAAATTTTTGGATGCCGTCTTGGCCATTCAGGAGCATATCGATCCCTCGCTCCTGCGGCCGAAGCTGTCATGGACGTGGAAGATACGGAAGTGTACGAAGAGGAGGAGCCTCCGAAAACATCGACGCCGTACGACGATTTATGGTCGCTTGACGAGCGGAACAAACTGAAAACGCCGCCGCGAAAAAAAACGGCGCAAGTTTCCGCCGCAACCGGAAAAAGATGTGCTATTGTTCATTGAAGAATACAGCCGCGAACTGGAGGATTGGCAACGCGACATTTTAACGATGATGCGCGAGGAAATGCTTTATTTTTGGCCGCAGCTGGAGACGAAAATCATGAACGAAGGATGGGCTTCGTTTCGCAAAGGAGCTTTAAATATGTAAATGTGGAATCACTTGTATACGAAAGTGATTTTTTTATTTGTTTGATGTTGCAATTTTTAATTATTGCTCATTTGATTCATGGTTGCTGTATGGTTCGATAATGTTTAGTGATCATGCTAAAATAACGTTTGTAATACATTTTGTCCTGGTGAATCATAAATTTCTTTGACAAATGGAAAATTGTATAATTTGTTGAATGTTAAAAGGATTGTTTCTTTTCGTTGTCAAATAATTTGTAGTAAATATTAGAAATTTAAAGGGGATATATGGCGGAATGGACGCGAAGGATTTGTTGCGTATTATAGACGATGGAGAAAATGCCGAATTGGAATGTAAAGCAGCCAAAGGCGGGTTACCGAAAGATGTTTGGGAAACGTATTCTGCTTTTGCGAATACAAATGGCGGTATTATTTTGCTTGGGGTCGAGCAAAAAGGACAAGAGTTTTTCCCAGTCGATGTTGATGCAAAAAAGTTAGTCAAAGACTTTTGGGATGGAATTAATAATCCACAAAGGATTAGTAAAAATATCTTAGTGGATCGAAATGTAGAAATTATTGAAGTTGATGGGAAAGAAATCGTGAAAATTTATGTTCCAAGAGCTTCACGTGAGGACAAGCCAATTTATATTGGTCATAATCCTTTTACAGGTACATATCGCCGCAATTATGAAGGAGACTATAAATGTACAAAAGAAGAAGTACAGCGAATGATAGCGGACCAATCTCCAATTCCTCAAGACAGCAAAGTTCTTCCCAATTACGGTTTAAATGATTTGAATATGGAATCGGTGAGAAGTTATCGAAATCGCTTTTCTTCTTTGAAACCAGATCATCCTTGGAATGGTTTAGAACTGAAGGAATTTTTATATAAAATTGGAGCTTTGGGAAGGCTACGCGAAACTAACGAGGAAGGGCTAACATTAGCCGGGTTGCTCATGTTTGGGGAAGAGCGCAGCATTACAGAGTATTTACCACAGTATTTTTTGGAATATCGGGAAAAGAGTTCGGATGTGCCGGGGGAGAGATGGACAGATCGGATTATTTCTTCCGACGGCACTTGGTCGGGGAATTTGTATGATTTTTATTTTAAAGTGATCCGCAGACTAACGGATGATTTAAACATTCCTTTTCAAATGGAGGGGCTTTTTCGCAAGGATGATACAAGGGTGCACGCTGCTCTTCGTGAGGCTTTAGTCAATACGTTGGCTCATGCCGATTACTACGGGCAACGCGGAATTGTTGTCGAAAAGGAAAAGATGTTATTTCGATTTTCCAACCCGGGTGTTCTTCGGATTCCTTTGCAACAAGCACTGAAAGGTGGAATAAGTGATCCGAGAAATCCAACGATTTTTAAAATGTTTATGTTAATCGGACTTGGTGAACGGGCAGGGTCGGGGATTGAGAATATTCATTTGGCGTGGAAAGAACAACATTGGACTGCCCCAGAATTAATTGAAGAATTTCAGCCGGATCGCACGATTCTTACGTTGCGAACAACTTCATTATTACCGCAGGAAAGCGTCGATTTTCTAAAAGCAGTTCTTGGGAAACATTATAAGTTTTTAACCAATGATGAAGTATTAATTTTAGTGACGGCACATCAAGAAAATTATGTGACCAATACGAGATTGCAAAGCCTGACAGATAAAAAGAGTGATGAAATAAGCAAATTATTATCCGGACTGGTGGAAAAAGGATATTTAGAACCAAATGGACAAGGAAGAGGTACAAAATATACGCTAACGGAAATGTTTCATCAAAAGTCTATAGGGAACTCCAGATATAATCGGATAAGCTCCGGACCTAATGTTAATAACTCCGGACCTAACGCTGCTAACTCCGGACCTAACGAAAACGAACAAACAAAAGATCATGAAAAAGTGCTATTGGATATTTCTGAATTAGCAAGGAAGAAAAAGAGATTAAATCCTTCCGAAATGGATGAGATCATTTTAAATCTTTGTGCAATTAAGCCGTTAACGCTCAAAGAATTAAGTCAATTACTGAATAGGCAGATGGATCCTCTTCGCAAAAAGTACATTTCACGATTGCTTAAGGAAGGGAAATTAGAACCGCTATATCCAGAGCAAATAAACCATCCGAAACAAGCATATATGACACGATCTCTTTTTACAAACCAGCATTAGGATATTGGATTCCTAATGCTGGTTTATTGTTATTAGACAAATTTCCCTTCTCATATAGTTTTACAAAATATGATGGGGAGGGGTACGAATGAAGCTTGATGGGATTTGGATGGAATCCATTGAATTAGATAAAATTGTCCCCATATACGTTGAAAATGTTTCAAAAAGAGCAGTAGAGAAAATGGTCAAAATATTAGAGGGAGGGGATCAGTTAAGCAGCCATGTTATTGTTGAAAAGGATCGAACGGAAGATAAATATTGGTTAGTTGCGGGGTACCCAGAATACTTAGCATATAAAAAAAATGAATGAAATGCATAAAAGGTGCCCAAAAATATTTTGCGTTATTCAGCGATATTCGAATGAAACGGAACAACGAATTAAGTTGCTAAGGAGGATGTTCCATCATCAAACAACAAAGTGGTTAGACAAACATATGTTGATTGATCAAATGGTTAATAGCGGAGTAAAGGTTGTCACGATAGCCCGAAAGCTGGGAGTTACTCAAGCTGAGATTGAAAATTATTTTGTCCATCCGGATATTCCTTTTGACATAATCAAAAAAGCCCGGGAAAATGAAGGAAGTTTGATAAACATAGAAAAAATTCGCAAATTGCCAATCCATTCAATGCTTAAACACAAGTTATATCAGCAAGCAGTATTACCAAAAAGTCACCCTGACCGATTGGTGATGTATAAAAGTTTGTGTAAAACATTTTGCTAGAACAAAAGAAAAAAGGTAGGGTATTCTCTGATTGGACCAAAAATCTTAGAGAAAGGAGAACCCTACCTATGTCTAAAAGAAGTATACCGAATGTCGACTGGGCAAATCAACTGGAAAGTGTTATTCGTCAATTTGTGAAAGAAAAATTAGAGCTGATTATGCGGGAAGAAATCAAACATTTCCTCGAAATCGAACAGGCTCGAACACCGAATAGGAGAAACGGCTGCTATCTCCGTTGTGTTCGGAAAAAAGATCAATTCGAAATGGCGGAGGACCTGAAACTCATTTATCGTTCTCCGAATAAAGAAATCGCATTGGAGATGTTTCAACAGTTTCAATCCAAATGGTCTCACAAATACCCAAGGGAAGTCCAATCGTGGGCAAATGAGTTGGATGTCCTTCTCACCTTTATGGACTATCCGAGCAGTATTCGAAGTGTGATTTATACAACCAATGCCATTGAACGAACGATCAAAGAGATTCGGAAACGTCTAAAGCCGATGAACAGTTTGAGCAGTTTAGAAGCCGCGGAAAAAGTCGTGTATTTGACCATCCAAGATTTTAATGAGAAATGGGCAGGGCGAAAGTTAAGAGGATTTGCCGAAGCACAGGAAGCCCTCGAGCGAATGTTTGAAGAACGTTACAATTAACCAAATAATGTAAATATCAAACCAATACGATAAGGGGATTCTCCCTTTCTGCGCAATAGACTGAATATTCAGTCCCTCGTGTGGAGGAAACTAGTCCCCTATCCATTCCAAATCCATTTCAGAGATACCCTATCTATCTTGCATTACACAAAATTCTTGACGGTACCTATTATAACTGATCATATTATAGTTGACTAATATAATATGTTGATTTAGCTTTATAAATTGACAATATTTTGAACAATTTATTATTACGCTGAATATGTCCACCCCTTATGATATATTAGTCATGTCTAATGTTATAAGAGGTGACAAGGATGAAATATAAGGGAATGATTGTTTTACTTCTGCTCACTTTGATCATTTCGGCTTGCAGTTCCAATAAAGAACAATCACATCAAGAGCATTCTTCCAATGGGGATTTGCAAGAAAAAACTGCTTCTGCTGACGTTTTACCGACCTTTTTGAAAGGTCAAAGTGAAGAGGTCCGCTTGGTATATCAAGCTGCTGGCAAATCAATAGAGTTGTTACAATGGATTCCTTGTTATTGCGGTTGTGCCGAGAGTGCGGGACATAAAAGTAGTATGAATTGCTTTGTCAAAAAAATCAATAAAGATGGTTCTGTTGTCTGGGATGACCACGGTACTCGTTGTGGTGTTTGCTTACAAATCGCAGCGGAATCCATTAAAATGAAACAAGAAGGTAAGTCTATAAAGGAAATTCGCCATTACATTGATGAAAAGTACAAAGAAGGTTACGCAAAACCAACTAAAACTCCAATGCCTTTATAATAAACAAACCTCACTTTTCCGAAAACGAAGGCTTTACAATCCTCCCACGGTGGAGGATTTTTTGTTTTCTTAAGGCATATTTTATAAGTTTGGCAGATATAAAAGTAAAGACAACTTAGTACAAGGGGGATGATGGATGAACTCACTTTGGCTTTTAGGGTTTTCTGCTTCTGCTATTGGAATGTTATCTGGCGGAGTGATTGCTTGGTTGTTTAAAGGCTGGCAAAAAGGAACGCCAACCATTTTTTCAGTATGTAGTGGTATGATATTTGGACTGGTCACGATGGAAATTTTGCCTGAAAGCATAGAAATTGGAGGTTGGTTTATTGCTATTGTCGGATTGATTTTTGGTTATTTTATTTATAAGCATCTAGAAAAGGTTTCCCATCATGTGATCATTATTACCAATGACGCTAAAAAAGACTTATTTGTACATTCTGGTCTATTTTTAACATTCAGTATTGCCCTACACAATTTTCCAACAGGCATCGCACTTGGAGCCAATACTCACGATTCATTGACTAAACCAATGATGACTGCGATTATGCTTCACAATATTCCAGAAGGTATTGCTGTTTTTACTCCCTTGCTGATGGCTGGGTTTGGAATTCTCAGCATCATACTTGGGGCAACCATAGCCTCCGCCCCCGTAGGAGTTGGAGCCTTCATAGGAAGCAATTATGGAATGGGGGTCCCTTGGCTAGTAGCAATGATTATCGCGTTGGCGATGGGGGTCATGCTTTCCGTGACGGGAAAAGAGATTTTCGGAACAGCTTTACGCACATCTACAAAAATATACTGCGTTATCATAGCTATAATCGGTTTTGTATTGGTTTCATTTTACTTATTTTTTCTGTAGGCTCTGTTAAAAGCATGGTTGTTTTCCATGGAAAGACGAATGAACTCCCATCATCTGTGGTGAAGCTCGCTCTAAGGATGACTAACTGGCAATAATGTTCCATTATAGGTATAGTTTTTTTGGGGTAAAGATTTTCGATAGAACCTTTCCCCCATTTATTTGATTAGTGCTGATATTCTCCTTGATTAGATAGATAAAACATTCGCTTTTTAAACATAAAGAACAAAAAGATGGCACGAACAAATAAATCTATAGCTATCGATAACCAAACACCAACTATACCCATTCCTAATTGAATTCCCAATATATAAACACCTACAACACGAATGATCCACATTCCTATAGCTGTACTGTACATTGGACTTTTGGTATCTCCTGCCCCCTGTAAAGCACCTGCTAAAACTAAGCCAACAGCCAACGCTGGTTGAGCAAATGCATCAATTCTTAATGCCGTAGTCACCATATCGATTGCGTTTTTATCTGTGGTAAACCAAGCTGCGAACCAAGGTGAAAAGAAAAACAATATAATTCCGACGAAGGACATAAACCCTACGGCAATTCCTGTGGTTAGCATTCCGTATTTATAAGCTTCTTTTTCAAGTTTAGCCCCAATGCTTTGCCCTACCAATGTCGTAGCAGCTACAGCTAAGCCATAACCCGGCATATAAGAAAAGGTTTCAATATTTCCTGCAATTGTATGAGCGGCATAGGTTTCGGTACCGATTCGGACAATCAATCCAAAATAGAGTACCTGACCCAAACGCATAATAAGCCTTTCTGCTGCTGCCGGTCCAGATAACTTTAAAATTGGAGAAGTAAATGATTTACTTGACGTACCGCCAAAAATCGAGAAAGAAACTTTGGACTTTTTAATGTAATAATAAAGAGCGATTGCACCTAGAATACGAACAATTACCGTTGCCCAAGCTGCACCGGCAACCCCAAACCCATTAAACCCTAGTCCGAATATGAGGATGTAATCTAATGCAATATGAATAAAATTAATCCACCAACTAACTTTCATTGGTGTTTTTGTATCCCCAGCAGCTCTTAAAATACTTCCAAAAATAAACATAAGGGAAATGAAAATGGATGGTCCCGCAACAATACGAAAATAAACGGTTCCATCAGCCAAAACATTGGGTTCCGCACCCATTATTCGAAGTAGTGGTTCAGCAAACAATAAAGTAATAATACCCAATAATAAGCCTGCTATAGAAGAAATCCAAGTTGATTGTTTTGCTACAGCCTTTGCCTTTTCAAAATCCCCGGCTCCTATATAACGAGCAACAAGCGAGGACGTACCTACTCCGATTGCCATAAAAACCGCGATATATACAGCTAAGACAGCATTAGCCACACCAACTGCGGTGACTTCATTTAATCCGAGTTTAGAAACAAAAAGAGTATCGACAAAACCAACCACAGTTTGGAGAATATTTTCAATCATGCTGGAACAGCCAAGGAAATGATCATGGAAATCTTTTGTTTGGTTGTTTGCTCCTGAATAATGCGTTCTGAAAGCATATCAATCACTTCCTAACGTATGAAATTATCTAAAGCTTTTTTTAAATCGTTTAATACTTGATCTTCATTGCCTTGGTGTACGGCATCAACAAGACAACTTTCCATATGGTCTGCAAAGATCACTTTTGCCGTGCTATCCAAAGCTTTTCTAACTGCTGCAATTTGCAAAAGAATATCTGGACAATCACGCCCTTCAGCAGCCATTTCCTTAATAGCTCTAACGTGTCCTTCGATTCTTGCTAATCGGTTAATAACTTGTTTTCGGTATTTATGTTCATGATTGTGTCGATGACTATGTTCACGATTTTTTTCACTCATACTAATCCCTCCTTAAATAATAATATCCCCCCATGGGGGATATGTCATTATAAAAAATCCCACCTAAAAAAGATGAATCTTTACATCATGAAGTCACCTATTGCACTAACGGGAATCGATAGTTCAAGATGGAAAAGAAAAAAGACCGACATAAAATAACGGGTTCAGTTAAGAGGTGGAAAGATTAAAATGACAAGCAAATTGGCGTTCAAACTTAAAACAGTTTTGGAACGTCTTTTTTCTTGTCATATCACAAGACATCGCTAAAAATATGAAAGCGGATGTGACACAACTAAAATGTGGGGATGATATGGTATACAGAACGTAACAAGGAGGATGCTAAAAATGAAACCCAAAACGAACAATAAAAAGCGGTCATTTTGAATCGATCGATAAACTGCATTCATACGGAGGTTTCTAATGAACAGGGATAAAGACAAGAAAGAAACAGAAAAAAAAGAGGAACAAATACAACAAACAAGTAATGAGGATAACGTCATACGGGAACTTGAAGAAGAATTTACAAAAGATGTGCTGATATTTTAAAGGACAGCTCACTGCTGTCCTTTTTATACCCTTAAATCGGCATGTTGCAAGTCCGATTTTTCCACTTGAATGGTCGTATGCAAGATGTGAAATTCTTCTTCAATCCGTTGGATAGACTGTTTCAAAATGTCCTGACTATCCTTGGTATCATCGATGAGCAAATGGCAACTGAGCGAATCCAACCCAGAGGTGATTGTCCAGACGTGTAAATCGTGAACATCTTTTACCCCCTCAATGGACTGAAGCGTTTGCTTTACTTTCTCCATATCAATGGTAATCGGCGTTCCTTCCATCAGGATGTGGAAGGAGCTGCTTACTACACCCCAAGCGCTTTTTAGGATTAATAGCGACACGACAACACTGATGATGGGGTCAGCCACATACCAGCCGAAGAAGTACATTACAATCCCTGCCACGATTGCCCCAACTGCACCTAATGCATCAGAGATAATATGCAAATAGGCACTTCGCACATTTACATTTTCTTTGGTATCACTCTTTTTTGTTAAAATAAATGCGCTAGTCATGTTTGCCAACAATCCAATGGTAGCAATGAGCATCATTGTACCGCTTGAGACTGTTGGAGGTTCAAAAAAAACGTTTATAAGCTTCGTAAGAAATAAATCCCGCAATGACGAATAAGAGCAGTCCATTCAACAGAGCTGCCAGTATTTCAAATCGGTAAAAACCGTATGTTTTTCGTGGAGAAGGTGGTCTTGCGGCGAACCACATAGCGACTAAGCTCAAAGCTAGAGAGCCAATATCGCTTAACATATGCCCTGCGTCTGATAATAATGCTAGGCTATTCGTCAATAGTCCGCCAAAGAACTCCAAAACCGTTATCCCCGAAGTAATAAGAAGAGCGATCATTAATCCCTTTTTGTTATCCGGTACGTGGGAATGATTATGATTGTGTCCCATATCATCAGCCTCCTTCCATTCATTATGAGCTAAATCATACATTTTCATTAAAAACATTTCCTAAACTTGACAAAAAAATGAATGTAAAATATGATACATACATATGAACATATGCTCATATATAATAAATAAGGTGAGGGAAATCATCATGAAGACAGAAGACCATTCTTTCTTAAAATCTGAAACCATTGAAAATGTATCGTAAATATTTAAGGTATTATCTGATCCAACAAGAATCAAAATTCTTTATTTGTTATCGCAAGAAGAGTGCAATGTCAATCACATTGCAGAAGTGTTGGAAATGTCTCAATCAGCCGTTTCCCATCAGCTTAGTATGTTACGAAATCTGAGACTGGTTAAGTATCGCCGTGAAGGAAAAACACTGTTTTACTCCTGCGATGACGAACACGTTATTTCATTATTAAAACAAGCCATTGACCATGCTGAACATCATTAAGGAGGCAATTTTATCGTGCATCATCACCACCATCATTCTCACGACCACCATGGTCATCACCATCACCACGGACACCATCACCACGACCACGGCAGAGAAGGTAATAAAAAAGGGCTTACGATTGCCCTTCTCATTACCGCTGGAATTATGTTATTAGAGTTTTTTGGAGGTTTAATCACAAACAGCCTAGCCCTTCTTTCTGACTCTGGTCATATGCTTAGTGATGCCAGTTCACTTGTTCTTAGCTTAGTTGCAATTTGGTTTGCCACCAAACCAGCTTCCCCAAATAAAACGTATGGCTTTTATCGTTTTGAAATTTTAGCCGCTTTATTTAATGGAGTTACCTTGTTTGTTATCGCTGGGTTTATCGTATGGGAGGCTATTCAGCGTTTTTACAACCCACCAACCGTAGCTAGCGGCTCTATGATGCTGATTGCGTCCATTGGACTTTTTGCCAATCTTTTAAGTGCCTGGGCGTTAATGAAAAAAGGGGATGTAAAAAATAATGTCAATCTGCGTAGTGCCTATCTTCATGTGATCGGTGACGCTTTGGGTTCCGTAGGTGCTATCATCGCTGGGCTTGTCATGTGGCTCTTTAGTTGGTATGTCGCTGACCCCATTATTTCCATTTTGGTTGCCTTATTAATCTTGAAAGGCGCTTGGGGAGTGATTAAACATACGGTTCACATTTTGATGGAAGGAACGCCAATTACCATTGACCAAAATGAAGTGAAAAAAGCCTTAGAAAGTATTGAAGGAGTGATTAACGTTCACGACCTTCATATTTGGACAATTACTTCAGGGTTAGACTCATTAAGTTGCCATATTTTGATTGAAGATCATCAAGACAGCCAAAAGGTTTTACAAGAAGCGATCCATTTTATTGAGGACCACTTTAAAATTCAGCATGCAACCATTCAAATTGAAACCTCTCAAATCCATCACGGGGAAATGAAAGTTTAATCCTTTTCAGAAGAGAGGTGATAAAATGCAACACATCGTTGATGTTCTGGTTATCGGTGCTAGTCAGGCAGGACTAGCGATGGGATATTATCTGAAACAAAATAATATATTGTTTGCCATTGTTGGCAAGGAAAATCGAATCGGAGATGTTTGGAGAAACCGATATGATTCCTTAGTTCTTTTTACTCCTCGCTGGTTCAGTTCTTTGCCAGGAATGGCTTTAAAGGGTGACCCGAACGGATATCCAACCAAGGATGAAATTGCCGATTATTTAGAGGATTATGCTCAAAAATTTGAATTACCTATTCATCTGAACACAGAAGTCATTTCCCTTCAAAAAGAAGATGAGATTTTTAAAGTTACAACCAATAATGGTAATTATGTGGCAGAGAAAGTGGTTGTAGCAACGGGTCCTTTCCAAAAGCCATACATTCCACCATTTGCAGAAAGCTTATCCGATAAAGTGTATCAAGTGCATACATCCCGTTATTTGAATCCATCTCAATTACAAGAAGGCTCTGTTTTGGTAGTCGGTGCGGGAAATTCAGGGGCACAAATTGCTGTTGAATTGTCCGAAGACAGAGAAGTTTATTTATCTGTAGGTCATAAAATGAAGTTCTTTCCACTTGAAATAATGGGTAAAAGTATTTTCTGGTGGTTTAAAAAATTAGGTTTATTAAATGTCCATATCAACAGCTCGTTAGGTCAGTTTATCAGTAAGCAAAGTGACCCTATTTTCGGTAAAGAACTGAAACATTTAATACAAGAAGGCAAAATTAAAATTAAACCCAGAACAGAAAGTATTTTAGGAGATGTTATTTCTTTTGCAGATAACAGTCAAATTCAAGTTCAAAATGTCATTTGGGCAACTGGATTTTATTCTGATTACAGTTGGATTCAAATTCCGAATGTTTTAGACCATAGAGGAAAGCCCATTCACCAAAGAGGGGTAACTTCTGTGAAAGGATTGTACTTCTTGGGATTGCCGTGGCAGTATCGAAGGGGATCTGCTCTTATTGGAGGAGTGGGTGCCGATGCAGAGTATTTGATAAATGATATTTTAAACCATTGAAGGTGCTTGCAATGTTGTGGTTAGAACTTTTTATAGCCCTTCTAAGCTTAGCGTAAGTGGGAGAGTATTCATTCAAACATAAGCTTCAAATATCATTAAATGGTTTGAACAAGGTCAGTACCTTGTTCAATATTTTAGCGATCTTAAACTAACAAACGATAAAAGTTTCCATTGACTAAAAAAGTTTCTGATGTACAATTTATTTAGGCAACATTTTCTTTGCTCTTACATATATCTAATTCTAAGTTGTAGGAGCAAATTTTTTTACCCCAAAAGTTTCCTTAATGCAAAATATTTAGCGAAAACCAATCATGAGGTGATCATCATGAGTGAAAATAAAAAAAAAACTGCCGTTAGTCGTTGAGGAAGGTTGGAGAAAGAAACGGACACAACCAACATTGCCCGAAGTATATAGAAGTTTGCGTATACCAAAAACGGGTTCTTGGATGAAAAAGTTTCTTGCGTTTGCTGGACCAGGATACTTAGTTGCCGTGGGGTATATGGACCCGGGAAACTGGGCGACTGATATCGCAGGAGGTTCCCAGTTCGGATACACGTTGCTTTCCGTTATTTTGCTTTCCAATTTAATGGCAATATTGCTTCAAGCATTGGCTGGCAAGTTGGGAATTGTAACGGGAAGGGATTTAGCCCAAGCTTGTCGCGACCATTACAGCAAGCCTGTAGCAATGATCTTATGGGTTTTATGCGAGTTGGCAATCGCAGCTTGTGATCTAGCCGAAGTGATCGGTTCGGCAATCGCTTTGAAATTGTTGTTTGGCATTCCGTTAATATATGGAGTGATTATTACAGCTCTGGATGTACTGGTCGTATTGCTATTACAGAATAAAGGGTTTCGTTATATTGAAACGTTGGTAATTGTTTTAATTCTAACCATTGGTGCTTGCTTTGTGACTGAAATCTTTCTTTCTAAGCCAGATGTAGGTGGCATATTGAAGGGATTTGTTCCAAGCCCAGAGATTATTAACAATCCATCCATGCTCTATATTGCAATCGGTATTTTAGGTGCAACCGTAATGCCTCATAATCTTTATCTGCATTCTTCCATTGTGCAGACACGTCAATACGAACAAACCAGCTCGGGTAAACGACAAGCGATCAAATATGCCACTTGGGATTCAACCATTGCACTCTTTTTCGCTTTATTTATTAATGCATCTATCCTTATTGTTTCTGCTGCTACATTCCATAAAGCAGGAATGAAAGATGTTGCGGAGATTGAAGATGCTTATCACTTGCTTGCTCCACTGCTTGGAACAACACTTGGAAGTATTTTATTTGGAGTTGCTTTGTTGGCTTCTGGTCAAAACTCCACATTAACAGGAACCTTAGCTGGTCAAATTGTGATGGAAGGTTTTCTAAACATTCGCCTTCCTGCTTGGTTAAGAAGGCTGATCACTCGATTGATTGCCATTGTCCCAGCCGTTGTTGTAACTGCTCTTTATGGCGAAAGCGGAACGGCTCAATTACTTATTTTGAGCCAAGTTATTCTTTCTTTACAGCTCTCTTTCGCGGTAGTGCCTCTCGTTCAATTCACTAGCGATAAAAAGAAAATGGGCGAGTTCGCAAATCCATTATGGTTGAAAGTTCTTGCTTGGATGGTAGCGATGGTGATTATCAGCTTAAACGCATATTTATTGTTCCAAACATTCTTTGGTTAAGAAATAGTAAACCTCATTATCTTTTTGCGGATAATGAGGTTTATTGTTTTTAGCTAATAGAATTTTTTGATGTAGCTAATTAAATGAAATGCCTGGTAAATATTAGGTTGATTTTTTACATCCAATTCTTTTTTGTTTTTCATTCAAATAAATGTTTGAATAATAAAAGAAATGAGGTATAATATATTCAAACGGAAATTTGAATATGAAAGGGGGATAATGAATGAGTAAGA
>NZ_ATCO01000050.1:0-11388 GCF_000422025.1 Geobacillus sp. WSUCF1
GTTAGGGTGCGAAATGTGAGCTTTAAGCTCGCCAACCCGGGCATCATCTCGATTCCGCTCGGCTTTATCGGTGCGATCGTTGGCACGCTCGTCTCGTCGAAAAAATCGGATGAAAAGAAATATACGGAAATTGTCGTCAAAGCGAACACCGGAATCGGACGGGTATAACGCCACGAACAAAGAGCTGGCCCAAAGCGCCAACGCGTTTTAGGCCAGCTCCAAATTGCTATTATAACAGTTTGTACTAAAACCAGATTCATCAATTTTTTTGTACAACTCCAAGAAATGTTCCGCATCGCGAACTTCAATCGGTCTGATCATCATTTTTTCTTTCTCCCTTTTATCATCCTTTATGCCGTCGCCGTACGATGAAACACCTTCGCAAACTGCGTATACCGCTCCACTTGGCGGCGGTCGACGTCATAGCCGATGCCGGGAGCGTCCGGCACGCGGATCAAGCCGCCTTGCACCTCGACTTCCGGTGTGATAATATCCCGCTCCCAATAATGCGACGACGCGGCGGTGTCGCCGGGAAGCGCGAAGTTTTCCAACGTCGTGATCGCGATGTTGTGGGCGCGCCCGACCCCTGCTTCCAGCATCCCCCCGCACCAGACCGGAACGCCGCGCTCAGCGCAAAGATCGTGGATGCGCTTCGCCTCCCAAAGCCCGCCGACGCGCCCGATTTTGATGTTGATGATGCGGCAGCTGCCAAGGTCAAGCGCCTTGCGCGCATCGTCATAGGAACGAATGCTTTCGTCAAGACAAATCGGAGTATGCAGAAGCGGCTGCAGCCGGGCGTGATCGAGGAGATCGTCAGCGGCGAGCGGCTGCTCGATCATCAGCAGCCCGAATTCATCGAGCGCTTTCAACCGATCTGCATCGGCAAGCGTATACGCTGAATTGGCATCGGCCATAAGCGGCACGTCGGGAAACGCGCGCCGCACGTCGCGAATGACATCAACATCCCATCCCGGTTTGATCTTCACTTTGATCCGCCGGTACCCTTGCGCCACATACCGCTCAATCACCTGGAGCAGATCGGCAACCGTCGGCTGGATGCCGATGCTGACGCCGACTTCAATGTCCTTTTTCGTTCCCCCGAGAGCTTGACAAAGCGGGACGCCGAGCCGCTTGGCGTACAAATCCCATACCGCCCCTTCAATCGCCGCTTTCGCCATGTTGTTTTGGCGGATGGCAGAAAAGCGCTTTGCCAGCTCCTCCGGGTGATGAATCGGCTCAGCCAGCGCAAGCGGCACAAGGAAATCTTCGAGCATATGCCAGTTCGTTTTCACCGTTTCCTCGCTGTACCACGGGGCGGCAAACGCGACCGATTCGCCCCAGCCGGAAACGCCGTCGCGATCCACGACTTCCACTAAAATAAACTCTTTCCTTTGAAACGTCCCAAAGCTCGTCGTAAACGGCGCCTTCAACTTCATTTGCAAATGGCGCAATATGACGTACTCGATGTCGATCGTCATTCTTCTTCCCCTTTCTGCTGCCCTCGTTCACTCCGCCGCTTCCATATGTAATAAAGCACCCCTTCCTCCAGGCGGCGCCAAGCATCGAAGACAATCCATCCTTCCGCAAGCAGCCGCTGAAACAGAGCGCGCGTCGCCAGCCGCCACTCAAGCGCCAGCGCGAAATCCTGCTCTTTCAGCTGCGGAAAGTCAAGCGGGATGGCTGTCAACAGCAACGGCGCCGCTGTTCCATCGATGTCTCTCGGCACCGGCTGCAACAGACCGTCAGCCCTTTGCCCTGCCTCGAGCACCGTCAACCTTCTGGCCTTGAGAAGATCTGCTTCAACCAAATTCCGTTCCCCAGTCACTCGCTCATCAAGCCGCCATTCGACGATGAAGCGGTCAGACGGCAGTTGACCGTTCAACGCGTCACTCATTTCGCCGTAGCAGTTTTCCACATACTCGACGCCAAGGGCCCCAAGCTTCGCCAAGTTCAAATAGCCGTTGCGGCTTTGCAGCGGGTCATACGTCCAGCGGATGACTCGGTAGCCGCGCCGCCGCGCTTCTTCCGCCTGTTTCATTTTCAAGCGATAGCCGAGGCCACGATCACGAAACGATTCAGCAATCCCCATCATATGGGAACAAAGATACACTTCCCCATTTCGAACCCCAGGAAAGCTGTAGACAAAGCCGACAAGCTTCCCGTCCGCATACGCCCCGATGATAATGCCCCCGTTTTTCGCCGCCGTCAGCGTTTGATGGAGCGGAACCGGCGCCGTTTTCCAAATCTCCTCCTCAAGCCTGGCCATCTCTTTCAACTGTTCGATCGTCTCAATGATTTGCAGCGACAGAGGCACGCTCGTTCTCCCCCTGCGGCGCAAACGTCGCAAACGTGTTCATCACAACCCGCGCCAAAATTTCCACGCCGGAAAGCAAATCATCGCGCCGGAACGTCATGTTCGGATGATGGAGCCCTGGACGCAAGTCGCAGCCCAATCCGAGCATCGTTGTTTTCAGCTCCGGTTTTTGAAAGGAATAAAAATGGAAATCCTCTCCTCCCGACGTCACGACCGGCGGAACGCATTTTTCCGTCCCCAAAGTCGTGATAATCGCCTCCTCCATCAGCCGCACCGCATCTGAATCAGGATCAGCGGCGACGATGCGCGTCCGCTCAACAAGCTCAATATCAGCTCCGTAAATCGCAGCGACCCCGTTGATCACATGGCGCAGCCCCTCGACGAGCCGCTCCATCGCCTCGTTCGTTTGCGCCCGCAAATCAAGGGCAAATTCCGCGTAGTCCGGGATCGTGTTCGCATCTTTTTCACCGGCGTGAAACTTCGTCATTTTGATCGACGCCGGCACTTGCGGATCAATATGAATTTTGCCGAGCTCTTGCACAATGGCGCTGCCGACTTCAATGACATTGACGCCTAAATGCGGCCGCGCCGCGTGCGCCGCCACACCGCGGATCCGCCCTTCGATGCATTGCGCCGCCCCATGGATGATCGCCGGCGCCGCATATCCGCCTTTCACTTCTTGAATCGGCCGCAGGTGAACGCCGTATAAAAACGACACGCCGTCGACCGCTCCTTTTTCGATCAGCTTTAACGCCCCTGTTCCTTTCTCCTCAGCCGGCTGGAACAAAAACCGGAGCGTCCCCGGCGGCTCATAGCCGATGCGGCGAAGCAGCTTCGCCACCCCGAGCACGATCGTCATGTGGGCATCATGCCCGCACGCATGGTTCGGCTGCCAAACGCCGTTCACTTCTTGCCAAAGCGCATCCATATCGCTGCGCACCCCAACCGTAAACGGCCCGGCGCCGATTTCCGCCACCACACCCGGGCAATCGGCAAACGTCCGCACCCGATATCCTTCGCGCTCCAACTCTCGGCGGAGAAATTCAGTCGTTTGCCACTCTTCCCAGCTGATTTCTGGATGGCGGTGAAGGTGATCGAAAACCTCCCATAGCTCCGCTTTCATCTGCTCGATAATGTCTTTCATTCCGCTCTCCCCCGCTGTTTCAAAATCGATAGAAAAAACATCGTTATATTCATTATAATATTCAGACAAACAAATACAACGATAGGCAAATGATTGGAAAAAACAGACACGTGCCATTACGGGCGGCGCTTTACCAGCTGGTTGACGACCTCAGAAAAAATGAGCCCCATCGCAATCGCCCCGGAAATCATGAACGCTTTTGCCGCCAACGGAATCGCTGCATTGTAGTCGTTCATGACGACATGACGCATCGCTTCAAATGCCGTCCCACCTGGAACGAGCGGGAGAATGCCAGGAACAATAAAAATGGTTGCCGGCGCCCGATAGCGCCGAGCAAACGCATTGCTTAAAAAGGCGACGAAAAACGCGGCTATAAACGTCGCAATCACACTGTCTACGCTCGAACGTACAGCAAACGTATAGGCCGCCCATCCGCTCATCCCGACAAATCCGCTATGCGGCAACAGCCGCGGCGGAACATTAAAAATCATGCCAAACAACGTTGACGCCACAAAGCTAAGCAGCAACTGCATAACAATCATGACCTGTGCTCCCTATCATCGAATAGATAAAACAAAGGCGATGCCAGTGCCGATCGCAAACGCCGTCAAAAACGCCTCGGCCCCGCGCGACAATCCGGCGATGAGATGGCCGGCCATTAAGTCACGCACCGCGTTCGTAATGGCCAGCCCCGGCACGAGCGGCAACACCGAGCCGATGATCATGTTCCCGACGTCCCCGCCAAATCCGGCCTGCACCATTAACAATACGAGCCCCCCGGCGACAAAAGAAGCAAAAAATTCCGCGAAAAACCGGATTTTCACAAACCGATGCACCATCTCAAAACACCAAAATGCCACCCCTCCGGAAAAAAGCGATGGGAAAAAGTGAACCATCCCTCCAATCAATGACGCAAAACAAGCACTCGCTAACGCTGCGGCGGCGGTTTGCTGCCAAAGAGGGTAACCCATCGGGGCGCGCCCGATATCCTCGAGCTCCTTTCGCGCCTTTTCAAGCGTCAATTCACCGCGGCTGATGCGCCGGGAAATATCGTTCACGACCGCCACTTTCGCTAAATCAGTCGAACGCTCGGAAATGCGGATCAATCTGGTTGAGTCTGTCCCTTCAACAGAAAAAATAATGGCCGTTGGTGTGACATAACCATGGGAGCGCGGCATGCCAAACGAAGCAGCGATGCGCGTCATTGTATCTTCCACCCGATACGTCTCTCCGCCGCTTTCAAGCATCAATTTTCCCGCTAATAAACAAACCTCAACAATATCATCCACCCGCTCCGTCATAACCGGTTTGCTCCTTTCGTTTTCGCTCGGCATGGCATTGGCCATCCCGTTTTCCCCTGCCGGGCGCTCATCGCAAAAACAAACTCCCACCAAACAAATTGGCAGGAGCCGCCTCGGATATCGTCTTTGTCAAACTTGTTTCCATTATAGCAAACAAGCGGTTGACTGCCAAACCGTGAAGGAACTCTCACCGTTTCCCTTTCTTTCCTATTTTTCTGTTTCTTTCGCCTGATTTTTCGCTCCCACAGTCGAAAAATAGCGCACCGGCGGAAGACGAGACAGCGGTTCAACAAAATGAACAAACGAACACCAGCACAAAAATAGAAACGAACTCGTCCCCCACGCAAGCGATCAAGATAGAAACAAAAGGGAATATGTACCATAAAACTGCTGCCAGCGCCAAAGCAAACGGTCAAAAACACCAAGCGGCGGTTGCTGTGAACAAACAAACAGAGTCTCGTGTCTCGGTTTCCCATTCACAACAACTGAAGCAGGCAGCTGCACCGCAAGTGAAAGCCGACCATCCGGCAGGCCAAGGGAAACAGAACAAGCAAGAAAACAATAGAAAATGAGTTCCGAATGACATACTCCCGCCACCTGCGTATTATGAGTTCTTCATTTAAGATGAGAAAGGGGCTGACCCAAAAGGCTGTCTGACTTCAAGATAGACACGAAATATAGTGCGGAAGAAGCGGTCAATGCCGTATATAGAGAGACGAAAGGGGGTGTCCTGATCCTTTTGGGACACCCTCTTGGCGTTTGGCCATGTGCAACGCCGCTCCCTTTTCCCTGTTTCTTCAGTTGCCCGTTTTGCTTTCGACCGCTTCTCTCCTTTACGCTCACGTCGAATGATGGCGGTTCTCCCGCTCCGAGATGATTTTCGAAATACGGACAAACCCCAACATACAGAGAATCGTGATCCCCCAACCAATGCCTTCGCGAATGACAATCGCACGGTCAAACGCTTCGACGTCGTAGCGAACGATCAAGTACGCCTTAATCGCCGCCAACAGCCCGTCGCGCAAAGCAAAACCAACAGTGATCCATTGAAAAAGTGAAAAGACATCACGTTCCAAAAACCGTCTTTTCATGACCGAGCGCGGAGCCCCCTGCATTTCCACAAAATCAAGAGAAAAATAAAGCAACAACGGGCGCTTGACAACGACCGTCACCAAAAAAAAAGACAGACAAAACAATCGAGTACCAGACGTCATTCCATAACATCTGCAACGCAGAGCCAGCGAATATGTTCAACAGCGTACTAACGGCCAGATTAACAATCAAAAACGTGCCGAACCATTGCACTTTGCGAATACGCCAATAGCGATAAACGGTATAAACCGCTCCCGGCACGGTACAAATCAACATCGCCCCGTACTCCCCGACCGGGCTGCGCAATGCATGCCAGAGCATGATCGGAAACACCACATAGAATACGACATCAAACATGACCATCCGCTTCCCCACCACTTGTCTCCTCACTCCCCCTTTCTCTTTTCACATACGCCCTCATCATCCACCGAGTTCCGCGCCAATGACTCGCATCCTTTTAGCCTCAATCCAAGCCGACACCTCTCCCACCCCCGCTTCCTCTCCATCAGCGTGAACGGGGACGGGAGCGGCGGGGCGAATGTGCACGTTCCGCCCGGCAAACACGGAAACTTCTTTCATTCGCACATGCCCGCCCCAAAATACGGATGAACCTCCCCCACTTACGCCTGTAGCGTCGAAGTGGGGGTTTCTTGTCGAAAACCAACCAAGAAGAAGCGAAACAACGTTTCTTGGTGTCCGCAACGCGCAACACCATCTTCTTGATTAGTTTTAGACAGGGAACTCAATCCCTAGTGGTCATAACGGCAGATATCTCCCGACATCTTGCCTCCCACCGTAAGCAACTATGGTGCGAACGGATTTCTCCTCCCATAGGGGCGGTCCGACCCATCTACTACTTCTCACTTACGTGATCCGTAGATACGTTGGCGGTTGAATGGAAATCGGGATCATTTTCCCGTATAAATATTTTGTTAAGATATTGCTTGCGCCGTGAATGTCGCGATGCTGCTCGTAACCGCAAGCACAACGATAATTGCGATTTTTCACTTTGTTTCGTTTTCCACAAACAGGGCATGTTTGTGACGTGTAAGATTCATCCACCTTTTCAATGGTAATGCCTTTGGCTTCTAATTTGTATTTCAAATAGTCATAGAGTTTGCCAAAACTCCAGTTGGACAATTTCTGATTCGTATTTTTATTTCGTTTCTTTTTGGTATTGCGCTGTACTCCTTCGACATCACCAACAACGACATGTTTGATTTGTTGCTCCAAACACCAGTCCACAAATTCTTTCGTCGTTTTATGCAAACAGTCTTTCAGTTGTGCTTCGCTTTTCGATAAAATATATTGCTTCGCACGGTTATATGTTTTCCATTTCCTTGATCCTTTTTTGCAGCGGGACATCAGTTTTTGCAGTTCTGCCAATTTTTTATTTCTCAATCGATGAATGGAACGCATTTTTCTTCCGGTGATGATGATGCTGCTTCCGTTTTCACTGACGGCACTGATGGCGTGAATCTCTCCTTGGTCAACAGCGGCGATGTTGGTTCCAGTAGAAGAAGATGCTTGTTTTCCGTCCTCATAAGACAAACAAAACTTGAGTCCTCGGTCATAGACGAGTTCGACTTCTTTGACTTCCCCTTCCGGAACATGGTGGAGTTTTATTTTTAATTTAGGAAGGCGCTTTCCATCCGGTCCTTTCGTGTTGCCGAGACTTAAGTAAAGGGTGTTTTTTTCTATCGAAAAAGCTTGATCGACCCATTTTGGGTTGAAGGTTTTCTTCATTTTGTAAGGGAAACGGATGTTTTTATCACTTTTTCTTGCTTCTTTGGCAGAATCCCTTGCTTGCAAAAATTTATGAGCGACGGCTTGGATGGTTTGACTGTGAATAGGGTATTTGCCTTTTAGCTCTTTTTGTAATTCGGTTTGGGTGATCCAATGATTCCCTAAACGATAATAATAACGGGCTAATTGCACACAATCATTCCAAATCACCCCACAAATCCGTCGGATGTGGAATAATTTCTCTATAGTTTCTTTGTTCGCAGAAAAGCTTGTTTTTACGGTTCGGTACATATTTTCACCTCCTTACTTACTAATATAAAGTATTTATTTTCGAAAATATATATTCTTTTTCATTGATTTACCCATTTTTTTCTTTTTTTTGATCAAAAGTAAAAAAAAAGAACGCCGTGTATCCCCCACCTACGCTTCGCTTAGAGGTGGGGGACTTACGGCGTATGGGTTGTTAAAAACAGCGCAAGAATTTTCCAACGAGGCATCGGCCCTACGACCGTCACATGAAGCAAGCCGTCATCACCCCGGGCGGACGGGGCGATGCGCATACCTCCGCCGTAGTACGGATGATTGGACACAGTCGCCATCCAAGCTTGCTGAAATGAATAGTTTCGCCCGTCAATGCAAATGTCAAGATCGACGGGTCGATAGCGGAATAGCTCTATCACTAAATAAAGCACGTAAATAAGCGAGCCAAGCCCAAAACGATTGAACCGCCCTTTCCATGCCGAACGGTTGGCCATGCGGGCGATATGGGCGTCAAAACCGCAGCCGACGCTGTTGGCAAACGCGCCGTCGGGCACGGCGCTGCTGGCAAAACGGCCGAGATCGAAAGACAAAACCCTGCCTAGCCGAACGTCACTCAACAGCCGTTGGAGCGCCTGTTTCGATGTTCGGGCAAGCCGGAAGCCGCGGACAAAGTCGTTTCCCGTTCCGGCCGGAATGCAGCCAATCGCAACGTGCGGAAACGAACCCGCTCCGTTCACCACTTCATGCACGGTCCCGTCGCCCCCGACCGCCGCGATCACCGTCGGCTCAGCGCTTTCCTCGCCAATTCGTCGGGCGATTTCCTTTCCTTCCCCCTTTCGGGTCGTCCAATATGCCTGGTAGGCGATTCCTTCCCGATCGAGCAGCGGTTGCAGCTGCTTCCAAATCGACACGGACCGGCCGTTTTTGGCGGCTGGATTGATCATGAAATAAAGGTTCATCCTCTCCCCCCATTCATAATCCCTTTTCTTACCTATTGGCGGTTTGTTTCATTTTTCCTCTCGGCGAAATAAGAAAAATCCGAACCCGCAAACCGGATTCGGATCCTCCGTCATTCCTCGCCAATAATTTTGACTTCTAATTCCAGATCGACCCCGAATTTTTCTTTCACTGTTTTGCGCACCATGTCGATCGTCGCGATGTAATCGGCAGCCGTCGCATTGTTTTTGTTAATAATGAATCCTGCATGCTTCGTCGACACTTCCGCACCGCCGAATCCTTTTCCCTGAAGGCCGCTGTCTTGAATGAGCTTGCCGGCGAAATAGCCCGGCGGCCGCTTAAACACGCTGCCGACCGACGGATACTCAAGCGGCTGTTTCGATTCGCGCTGAAATGTTAAATCATCCATTTTCGCCTTGATTTGTGCATAGTCGCCCGGCTGCAGGGAAAAGACGACTTCAAGCACAATATCATGCGTCCGGCTGATGATGCTTGTTCGATAACCGAGCTCCAGTTCCTCGTTTGTCAATGTTTTCAACTCGCCGGCGAGCGTCGCCACCTTGACATGGTCAAGCACATCTTTCACTTCCCCGCCGTACGCTCCGGCGTTCATCATAATCGCCCCGCCGACCGACCCCGGAATGCCGCAGGCGAACTCCAACCCGGTGAGATGTTGTTCGAGCGCGAACCGCGACACCGCTTTAATATCCGCCCCGCTTTGGGCGATCACGTTGTTTCCTTCACGCCAAATGCGGTTGAGATGCTTCAGCTGCATGACAATGCCGCGCAGCCCGCCGTCGCGGATGATGACGTTCGAACCGTTGCCGAGAAGGGTAAACGGCAGGCCGTACTCCTCTTTCAGCCGCAGCACCTCGATGACTTGCTCGTACGTTTCCGGCCAAACGAGAAAATCAGCCTTGCCGCCGATCCGCACTAATGTATGGTTTTTCATCGGCTCATCGCGCAGGACGTTTCTTTCCCCACAAATCTCTACGAGTCTTTGATAAATATGTTCCGCACGTTTCATCGTTCTGTCTCACCTTCTTCGCTCATTCCATGCCGCTTGGCGGCATTCATTCCACATCGTTTCCATTATCGCCGGAATCGCGCCGCATATCAAGTGGGCAATGTTCCTTATTCTGTTTTATTCCGGACCAGGAGAAAAGGTGACATTCGAAGTGACATTGAACAGGCGAAACAGCTCGGCAGCCCGATCGACTTTTCCGCCGCCGCCAACGCCGCCCAGCAGTGCACGCTGCTCGAGGACGATTTGATTTTCAATGGTTCAACTGAATTTGGTTTGTCATTCAAATCGAACAAAAAGGGAAAACGTTCACCGTGCAGCCAGCCCCCGGCGTTTCGCTTCTTGACGCCGCCCTAGGACAAGGTGTTCTGCTCGATCACAAATGCAAAAAAGGAACGTGTGGCCGTTGCATGGTCACCGTTCTGGCCGGCGCTCACCTTCTCGCTCCGAAAACGCGGCGCGAGCGCGAAAAAACGGATCAACCAGCCAAACGGCTTGCCTGCCAAGCACAAATCCAATAAGCCGAGCGCTATTTTAGCACGATCGGCTTATTTTTTCCCATGCAACCGCTCCCACCTACTTTCTCTCATTGCCTGACTCTTTACGCCATGGTATGATGGTGAGAAATACAAAAAACGGAGGGGATGCCTATGAGAACGGTCACCTTAACCGACGTCTTTGCCCATCCGATTGCGCAAAAATATTTAAAACGATCCGGCCTCGCCCACGCCATCACCGCGGCGTACCATGCCTACCACCTTGCCCTCCGCCACGGAGTGAACGTCGACTTGGCGACAAAAGCGGCACTGCTTCATGATATCGGCCATTACACATGGTACAAAAACGGCCGTTGGGACTACGAACAATACCGGCAAAACGACATCCATGCCATCAAAGGGGCCGAGCGCGCCCATAAGCTGCTGATCCGCCTTGGCGAACATCCGCAAAACGCTAAGGAAATTGCCCTGGCGATTTTGCTTCATACCGATTCCTACCTTCCAGAAGGAGAATGGAAACGAACGCCGCTTCAAGCCATCGTCAAATGGGCCGACGAAGCCGACGAGGAGCCCGGCGGCCGCCACCATTATCGAACGATCAGCGACGACTTAGCGTGGAAAAAAATCCGCCAGCTCGACGAACTCGTCAGCCGTCAGCACGGAAAAGAGCGGCTCGGGGATATTGTTTGACCGCTTGCCTTGATGTCGCCATTCCCCTTGAACAGACGCGAAACATCGCCACGAACAATGTATGCTCTGAACGGAAACAGCTCACCCTTTCATCAGGTGGGCTGCTCGCGCGCCAGCGACACAGAACGATACACACCATCGAATGCCCTCTTATATCCTCATCGTCCACTCACGCTTTAAGACTGCTTGGCACCATCTGTCCCGCCAAAACGCCCGCTGCCGTTCTTCCTAAAAAACGGAAAGCCTTGGAGCACCGTCGCAACGCACCGTTTTCCTGCACTTACCGCTCTCTTCTTCGTAAATGTTCAATTTAACATCTTTCCGAAAGAAGTCTCCCACTTCGAAGCGAAGTGAAAGTGGGA